>QJVU01000766.1 GCA_003235605.1 Planctomycetota bacterium
GGTCGCCAAGAGAACGCACCATTGTCCGGGAGCGCGACCGACCCTCCTCTGTGCAATGGATCTGCGCGTTGGCGACCGGCGCTCCGGTACCATCCACGACACTCCCCGTGATGCTACCGGCCATTGGTAGCATGACAACGACGCCCTCCACGGGCGTGACCCCGTCCACGCTGATGTTCTCCAAGGCGGCGTCGCCATACCCGCTTCCGGATTCTCCACCAAAACGGCGCTCACCGCTTGCCGTCAGCCGATAGGTGCCCGCTGCGACACCCTTGATCCTGAAGGTACCGTCCTTGTCGGTACGTGCGCGGCTGACTCCGCTCCGAAGGACCAGTCCGAGCATGCCGTCCACCCCTTGTCCGCTTTCTTGCATGCCGAGCCGCACCATCACACCGCTCACTGGGTTCCCTTGCCTGTCCTGAACACGACCCGCGATGTAGCTCTGCGGCAGATCAATGTCGTATCGAAAACTAGTCACGCCTTCAGGGATCTCCACATTCAGGCATGTCTGTTCTGGTCGTCCCCTGAACATGCTGACCTGCACGACGTAGTCACCGGGCTTGACCCCGTTCATCTCGTAGTGGCCATGATCATCGGTAGGCTGCGCACGAATCCCCATTCCGAGGATGCCTTCCTTATCGCGACCCAGCAAGGTGATCATCGCTCGTGCGACAGGCTTGCCATTCTCCCGTACCACGCCAACAACGCGCACGCCGTTCTCACTCTCATCATGAATGTCCACTCGGCTCACTTTGCCTCGACGGACAGGCGTCATCTTCAACCGCATGTTAGCGATGGCTGAGAGCCCAATGTCTCGGGCTTTTTCGTCCATGCGGGTCTTGAAGACGAAGTACTGCCCCGAAGGCAACCCGTCGATGCGGTAGTAGCCCTGCGCGTCGGTCGTGCTGCTCTTCAGCGTCCCGCTCTGCGGACAGAAGGCCACTACCATGGCATCGCCAAGCCGCCGTCGCCCCGCGCCCGTGACCACGCCTTCCATGGCGCCGCCGGCTCCCAGTTGGATGATGATGTTCTCCGTGGTGCCCTCTGCCTGCACTTCGACTTCGGTGGCCGAGGCTTTTGCGAGGTCCGGATGCCGGGCCGTAAACCGGTACCGATGCCCGCCCTCGAGAGCTTTGACTGCGAACCGCCCTTGCGAGTCGGTCAATACAGTGTGCTGGCTGCGCATTGCCGAAAACCCGAGAAAGTCGAAGTCCTCTGGGTCACCCTGCATCCTGAACAGGCGCCAACTGTCCCTGTCAGCCTCTTCCTTCTCAAGGTAGGCGGTGACCGTCGCATTCGCGACTGGTTCGCCGGTGACTTCGTCCAACACCTGGCCACGAGCGGTCGCCCCCGCTCGCAGATTGAAGATCAGGTCCTCACTTTCTTGCTTGGCGTCCAGTTTCAGTGTCTGGCTCTCCGGATCCAGGTAGCCATCGGCACGCACGCGCACCTCCACCCTGCCCGGTGGCAAACCTCGGACTGTGAACCTCCCATCGCTGTTGTTGAACTCCTTCCAGCGATCCATTCTGCCAAGCTCGCCATCGCTGCCCTCGGCCAGGCTGCGGGAACCTGCAAGCTCGCCGCGACCACGACGCCGCCAGTCACGCTGCCAGCCACGCCTGCCTCGTCGGGAGCCGAAGCTCACTGTCGTAGCGGAGCGCTCGACATCCTGGTCCGCATTGTCTCGATGGGTTTGTGTCTGCACGCTGAAGCGTGGCACGGGAGTTCCATCGGTCAATTGCACCAGCCCTCGAACCGTCACACCTTGGCTTAGCTTGATCTTGAGGTCCTTCCGATCAGGCTTCACTCCGAAGTGAACCTCCGTGGTATACCCACTCTTGCGGCAGATGACCATCAGACTGCGGCCGGTCACTCCCTGCACGGTGAAACGACCGTCCGTGCCAGAGACCGATCGCACACGCCGCACGCGCAGTGCCATCTTGATCGCATCGGCGCCACGGCCGCGTTCCTGGGAGCGAACCTCCACCATCACGTCGGCGAGCGGCTGGTCATCCTGATCCACAACGAGTCCGCTGAATGTGCCAGCACGGTCGAGGCGAAGCTGGAGATCCTGATAGACACCTCCGTCTACCACTGCCAGTTCCTCGATGTTCGAGGGAGCCATCCCATCGTCGACTGCAATGAAGGCAACCCGGCCGGGCGCAACATGGGTCATGGAAAAGAAACCCGACGCATCTGTCTTCAGCGGCTCCAATCTGCCATCCGCACTGAAGAGCACGCGGCTGATGTCTAGGTAGACCATGGCTATCTCGGCACCTGCGACCGGACCACCCTTGCTGTCTACCACTCGACCCAGCACCTTGGCACCCACCTTCCCTCGGATGTCCACGCGTGCCGTCTCACCGACGGCGATGTCGATGCCATGGCGTTCATCCAACGCCATACCCTCGCCGGCAAATGTGATGCTGTACCCGGTTCCCGCCGGCACTCCGGTGATCGAGTAGTTTCCATCGGCATCGGTCTCGGTCTCCAGCCAACGGTAGTTTCGTTTTGTGATCTGGCTCAGGAATGCGTTCAGTCCCGGTCTCAACGTGACTCGCACGCCAACTGCGGGCTGGCCGTCGGGGTCAGTGACCGTACCCACGATACGGCCACCCGGAGAGGCCAGAAGTTCCAGACCTCTCTTGACCTCGCCGATAGCCAGCGCGGCTGTGCCAGGATCACGCAGGTAGGCGCGCGGGGAGCGCGCATCCAGGAAGATGCGCCCCGGCGGCAACCCCAGGATCTCGAAGGTCCCATTCCCCTGCGTGGCAGTGGTTCCCAAGATCTCCACGGGCGCAGAGGTGTCGGTCCAAAGACCACGAGTAAACAAGCCACGGAAACGTGACATCGGTCGCTCGAGGCCAGGGAGCATCCGCAGGGCCACGACCTCCACACCAGGCATTGGCAGGCGGGAACGCAGATCCAACACGACACCCTGCACGCCGGTCCGCGTGGTGGCTGTCTCACCCATGCCCTCTCTGACCGTCGCCTCCGGGGACGGGGAAACCCCCTGCAAGCGCCTGCCATCCAGGGCGTTCCCGGTCAGACGGTCTCCGGAACCGCTGTCAACGGCATCTACATCTCGTGAGAACCAGGAGTTCCATGGCCGGGACACAACGAGCACGAGGACGACGAGGGCTCCGAGGAGCCCTCCGAGCAGCACGACAGTTCTTTGCTTGGGCGTCATGGGATTGACCAGAGGAAGTGCAACCGCGAGCACTCAGGTGGACACCAACACCCTCGCTTCGGTCGGGTCCTGCCCAACGTATATCAGAAACCGCCCAGGGCGCACCTAGGGAACAGTGGGCAGGGTCATCCGGAAGACCGTCCGTCCGCCAACCGAGCTCTCCAGCGCAATGGACCCGCCGTGGGCCGCCAAGATCCGCCGGCAGATCGCCAGCCCCAGGCCGGTCCCCGATGTCTTCGTGGTGAAATAGGGCTCGAACAGCTTGCCCTGCACGTCCTCGGGGATGCCGGGCCCGTCATCTGCAACCCGGAAGCACAACTCGGTCCCTTCAACGCCCGCAACAGCAGAGGATGTGACCCAGATCCGTCCGTGTCCCTCGCAGGCATGAATCGCGTTGTGGATCAGGTTGAGGAAAACGCGACGCATCTCCTGGCGATCGATCCGAACCGCGACGTTTGGGGCGCCGGGTTCGAACTCTATCTTCATGCTTGAAGCTTCCGCCATGCTGGCCACCAGTTCTGCCACTCCGCTCAGGAAGTCATCTGCCTTGACCACCGCCATGTCCCGGACCGGAGGACCGGCGAATTGTCGAAAGTCGGACGCTATCCGGTCGAGGGCCTCCGTCTGTTGCACGACGGTGTTGGCAAGACGATCGCTCAACGACTCCCAGCGGGAATCGCCTTCCCTCCGGGCCTTGAGCAGAAGCTGCGCACCCATGCGCATGGGGGTCAACGGGTTTCTGATCTCGTGAGCAACCTGGCGGGCCATTTCAGCCCACGCTGCCTGGCGCTCAGCATCCCGCAACCTCTCGCGGCTGTCCGCCAGGTCGGCTGCCATGGTGTTGAAGTCTCGGGTGAGTTCCGAGAGCTCACTGCTTCCACGCGGATCTACGCGCACGGAGAGATCACCTCGTGCGACCTTGCGCGTTGCTTCGGACAACCGGCGAACTGGTCGCAGGATGGCGCGTGATGCCCACAGTGCCCACGCAACCAGGACTCCGGCAATCAGACCTATGACCAGCAAGAGATCGCGAAAGAACGCGCGGCTTGCCTTGAACAGCTCATCGGTCGTGGCATAGAGCCCAATACGCCAACCGAAGTCCGTTGGGTTGTGCTCAGGTGGCAACTCCGAGAAACCGGCGTGGCACGCCCGTTCCTCCGGTCCGGACGCGAACGCCACGTCACCGTGCGGATTGTCCAGAATCGTCGCGCGAAGCTGCTCCGGTTGCACCAGATGACCGTAGCGCTGACGGTCCGTGTGAGCCAGGATGACGCCGTCAGCATCGCACACAAAGACCTCTGCGCTGGATAGCTCCGCGGTGTGGCGCAGAAAGTCCTCAGTATCGTCGAGCACCTCCTGAACCTGTGTCCACTGAATCAGCAGGTACAGCGCACCGTACGAGCCACCCTCGGGCGTCTGCAACGGCAACGCCAACCCGAGGTGGTAGTGGGTTGGATCCATCAGTCGACGGGCGGGATCCCGGTGCAGGAAAGGCGAAAGGTGGCGGTTGACCCAAAACGAATCTCCGGCATGTGCTGCCTGAAACCACACTGTGTGGGCGACGGATTGCGGTCGCAGCGCCTCGAGTTCGTTGAGCCGCGCGCGGTCCATGTTGTCGCTCGGTATGATCGCCAGTATCTCCCCCTTGCTGTCAGCAAGCAGAACAAGGTCGAACTCACGGTTGTTGCCGAGGTTCGCGTACAACGAACTCTCAAAGACCTCGGGTTGTAGCCTGCCATGCAGCACCGCTTCGGCGTTCTTGGTCATCTGCCACGCAGCCCTCTGGGCGTAGTCCAGACGGGCGCAGATCTTCATGGCAGCGTCTTCAGCCCACCGAGGCAGGTAGACATCCGCCACGGGTCTCTCCAGCTCCTCCCTCATGCCGTTTCGGACGTACCAACCGAACACCAGAAACGGCAACGTGGTGAACAGCAGAATCGCCAGCAGGAAGCGGGTAGTGAGAGAGTTGATTCGCAACGCCGCGATTAAAGCAAACCGTGGGCCAAAGCTCACAGTCCGCCTGCCGGTCTCGCCAGACCCGAGCTCAGTTCTGGATCCTTGCCCTCAGCGCCTTGACCCTTTGGTCGAGCCCCTTGTATCCGGGGTAGTTGGCCAGGGCATCTTCGTAGAGTTCGATGGCCTTCTTGAGGTCTCCCGATTGCTCGTACTTTTCGCCCTCGGCCGTCGAGGCCTGAGCCTGCTCGATGGCGTGTTTCAGGGTACCCATTCGTGTCTTGACATCCAGGAACCCGGAGGGCCATGCCTTGTCTATCCCCGCGTAGCCTTCGACCGCCGCCTCGAACTTGTACTCCAGTTCCAGGTCCTTCGCCTTGCGGTAGAGGTGCTCGTATCGCCTGCGCCTGTTCTCCAAAAGCAGGCCACTGATGTCCGCACGCTGTGCCCTTGTGAGCTCATAGGCTTTGTTCAGCAGCTTGTCTGCCGTTTCGAAGTCGTCCCTGCGCATCGCCATCTCTGCCTCGCGTCGGATCTGCTTCGTGTCCACTTCACTCTTCATGGCAGCAATCCGTTCCCGCAAGCCATCCAGCTCGGGAAGGACCTCGAGGACAGTCTCGTATTCCATGAGAGCAGCACCATAGAAGCCCTTCTCTTGCATGACCTTCGCCCTCTCGTACCGATCTCTGGCCAAGCGCTGAGCTGCTTCGACCTTGCGCTCCTGCGCCTCGTGCATCGAGGGATCTTTCTCGTAGGCAATCCTGTTGTCGTACCTGCTCTGCTTGATCCGTTCTTCGCCGCGAGCCCGAGAACCCTTTGT
>QJVU01000520.1 GCA_003235605.1 Planctomycetota bacterium
CCGCAGTGCTCGGCGCTCGAAAACGTCCTGATCCCGACGTTGGTACAACGGGACCACTCCGCACGCAGCACGGCGGTCCAGCGAGCCCGCTACCTTCTGGAAGCGGTTGGCTTGGGCGGCCGCGCGGACCATCGTCCATCCCAGCTCTCAGGGGGTGAGTGCCAGCGCGTGGCCGTGGTGCGCGCCCTGATAAACCGCCCGCGGCTCCTCCTTGCGGACGAACCGACCGGGTCTCTGGACTCCAGCGCCTCCGACCAGCTGGGCGAGCTGCTGTGCAAGCTCAACGAGACCGAGTCCGTTGCGTTGCTCGTCGTGACGCATTCACCGGAACTGGCCGCGCGTATGAGCCGAGGGTTCGAGCTGCGTGACGGCAAGCTGAGCGCACTCGAAGCGGGCCGATGAGTGGGCCTGGGTTCTCGACAGCGCGGCTGCTGCAGCGCAGCCTCCGACACTTCTGGCGCAACCACCTTGGCGTCGTCCTGGGCGCCGCCTGCGCCACGGCAGTCTTGGTGGGGGCGATGGCGGTTGGCGACTCGGTTCGGCTCAGCCTCGCGAAGCAGGCGTGCAATCGCATCGGCCAGGTCGATGTGGCCCTGGTCCAGGGCGATCGTTACTTCCGCGCCGACCTCTCCGATCGCCTTCAAGGAGACATCGGGGAGGTCCGGGTGGCTCCGCTGCTGCAGTTCAAGGGCATTGCAAGGAACCGGGTTCGCAGGTCGCAAGCCGGCTTGGTGAGCGTCTACGGCGTTGACGAGCGGTTCTTCGGGCTCAGCCCGGGCAGGTCACGAGGCAGTCCCCCGGCGGCCGGCCAGGCGTTCTTGAACGAACGTCTGGCAGCGCATCTCGGCGTAGGTCGCGGGGACTCCATCCTCCTGCGCATTGAAAAGCCCAGCCTGCTGCCTCGCGACATGCTGATGGCGACGATCGATGACATCTCGTTCGCCCTGGACCTCGAGGTCGCAGACGTGTTGAGCGAGCGCGACTTCGGTCGTTTCAGCCTGCAGGCCAGTCAGGTGCCTCCGTTCAACATGTTCCTCCCCTTGTCCTGGCTGCAACAAGAGCTCCGACTTCCGGGGCGGGCGAACGTCCTGCTTGCAGCAGCCCCTGACCGTGACAGCCCCAACGAGGCTCTGCGACGAATCTGGACGCTGGCCGATGCCGGTCTGCATGTCGCCAGCCTCCAGGGAACCGACGTCTTCGAGCTCACCAGCGACAGGGTGTTTCTGGACGCGCCGGTAGTCGAGGCCATCAAGAGGCTGGAGCCAGGTTGCGTTGGCGTGCTCACCTACTTCGTGAACTCCCTCCGTCGCAAGCAGCGCAGCACACCCTATTCCATGGTCACCGCGTTGGGCGCCCTGTCGGGCCCGGTAACGGATCCCGAGCTGGCGAAGCTGCTGAAAGTCCTGCCCGCGGATATCGGACCTCATGGCATCGCGATCAACGAGTGGTTGGCCAGGGACCTGCGGATCAAGGTGCAGGACACCCTGACCATCGACTACTTTGCCATGGGGCCACAGCTACAGCTGCTCGAGCGCAGCCATGAGCTTGTGGTTCGAGGCGTGGTGCCCATCGCCGGTGCGGCGGCCGACTCGACCCTGATGCCTGCATTTCCCGGGCTGGAGAACACCGAGAACTGCCGGGATTGGGAACCCGGGATACCCCTCGACCTGGACCGCATTCGGGACATCGACGAAGAGTACTGGGACCAACACCGTGGCACGCCCAAGGCATTCCTTTCATTGAAGACCGGGCAGAGCCTGTTCCAAAACCGCTACGGCAGTCTGACGGCAGTGCGCTTGTCCAGAGCGAGTGCACGACGCCTTGCGGAACAGCTCCCGAGGAAGTTCGACCCCATGCAGCTCGGGTTGTTCTTTCAGGATGTCCGTGGACCAGCGCTGGCGGCGGGCACGTCAGCCACGGATTTCGGCGGTCTGTTCCTCGGGTTGAGCTTCTTCCTGATCGGCGCCGCGTTGATCCTGACGGCGCTGTTG
The DNA here is from genome assembly GCA_003235605.1 of Planctomycetota bacterium. Next base: position 1,992 of record QJVU01000520.1, read on the forward strand.
TTCGGTTTCGGGGTCAACCAACGAGGCAACGAGATTGGACTGCTGATCGCGCTCGGCTTCCACCCAAAACGCGTGCGGAGCTTGTTCCTCGCTGAGGCGGCGATCCTTGCCACGATTGGGAGCTGCCTCGGCGGGTTGTTTGGCATCGGCTACACACAGACCGTCCTCCATGGCCTCGGCACCCTCTGGCGCGATGCGGTGGGGATGACCACGCTGACCCTACACGTGCTGCCGGCCACGTTGGCGTTGGGCACCGGCATCGGGGTGGCGGTAGCGCTGTCGGCGATCTGGTTTGCCCTCCGCGGAGCGTCGAGCCACCCTCCGATCGATCTGCTCCAAAGCCGCAGTGGAATCCCAGCCAGACCTATTGCAGTTGATCCAGGGCGTGGGCGAATCAGCCTGGTCCTGGCGGTCATGGCTCCTGCTCTGGCCATCCTGCTGGTGGTCTTGGCGAGCGGCAGCAGCAGCGCACAACAGGCGGCGGGGGCGTTCTTCGGCGCCGGCGCCCTGCTCCTGATGGGGGCGATTGCCGGTTGCCACCGGCTGCTGACCAGGCTGGCGAGCACCGACCGCAGGGAGATCGCATCGGTGATGACGCTGGGCTTGAGCAACACCGGCCGTCGCCGCGGGCGCAGCCTGGCGACGATCGCGCTGTTGGCCAGCGGCACTTTCCTGGTGGTAGCAGTTCAGGCCAACCGGCTGGAACCACCTCCTGACCCATCGCTACGCGCATCGGGAACTGGCGGCTTCATGCTCTTTGGTCGCTCGGCGCTGCCGGTGCTGCGCGATCTGGACTCGAGAATCGGTCGCGAAGCCTTCGGCCTCACCGCGGAAGAGCTGAAGGACACGGACATCGTGCCTCTTCTGGTGCGCGAGGGCGACGATGCCAGCTGCCTCAACCTCAGCCTGCCACAGAATCCCCGACTCGTCGGTGTCCGTCCTCAGACGCTTGCGGAGCGAGGCGCGTTCGAGTTCATCGACTACCTGCCGCCCCAGGCAGGCGACCGCGGGGCCAACCCATGGCGCCTGCTGGAGGCTGACTACGGCGAGGACGTCGTTCCCGCGATCGGTGACGCTGCCAGCGTGACCTGGACCCTGCACAAGAAGGTCGGCGACACGTTGGCCTATCGCGACGATATGGGACGGAGCTTCGCGGTTCGCATCGTGGGCACGATCCGGAACTCGATCCTCCAGGGCAATCTGGTGGTCGACGAGGAACGGCTGAAAGCGCGCTTTCCATCCGCCAGCGGCTATCGCACGTTCCTGATCGATACCCCCGAACGGCGGGCACATGCCGTGGCTTCCGATCTGACGCGCGCCCTACAGGACATCGGCTTCGAGGTAACCTCGACCAGGGATCGTCTCGCTGCCTTCAACGCGGTCCAGAACACCTACCTCGGAATCTTCCAGCTCCTTGGCGGGCTGGGTCTGCTGCTGGGCAGCGTGGGTGTCGGCATGGTGGTTCTCCGCAACACCCTGGAGCGGCGGAGCGAGCTGGCGCTGCTCGGCGCCGTTGGCTATCCAGCGGGTGCGATCCACCGGCTGGTATGGAGCGAGCACGGGGCCCTCCTGGGGCTCGGCCTTCTCAGCGGCGTAGTCGCCGCTCTGCTGGCGGTGTTGCCCGGCGGTGCCGGAACCCGGTCCTTGGGCCCGATGGTGCTGCTGGTGACCGCCGTCGCAGCCAGCGGCGCGCTGTGGGTGTGGCTCGCTACCCTCTTTGCGACCAGGGGGCCGCTGCTGGCCGCCCTGCGTGAAGAGTAGTCTCGAGACTCGGGCTGGCTTCAGGTGCTCGATGCAGACCACGTACTCCCTCGACCCTTCAGCACCATGACCCGTCTCTCGCCGGCATGATCGGTCTGTAACAAAGCGGGAATCAACGCTTCCCCGGATACCACGCGGCTACAATCCGCCGCCCCAACCGTCCTGCTGCCCCACACGTCCCTCTCCACGATGAAGACCCTACTCCTTGCCGGCCTGCTGCAGTCCCTCCCCGGTGTCGCCGCTACCCTGCCTCAAGGACCCGAAGACGCCGACCAGACGGAGCTCGAGTCACAGTTCTCCAGACTGATGACCGGCTGCAGGATGGTCGGGCAATACACCGAGACCGGATCAGCCAGGGCTCCCAAGGAGGACAGCTACACGATCTCCAAGGTCACCAAGGTGGCGGGTGACAGGTGGCGGTTCGATGCAAAGATCGAGTACGGCAAGAAGTCCGTGACCGTGCCCCTGGTCGTGCGCGTCAAGTGGGCTGGCGATACTCCGGTGATCCAGGTCACGGACATGACTGTCCCCATGCTGGGCACCTACAGCGCGAGGGTTGTCATCCACGGTGAGCAGTACGCCGGCCTGTGGTCAGGCGCGGACCACGGTGGCCATCTGTTCGGCAAGATCGTCAGGGCCACGCCCAGGCAGGACGCGGCGGCAGAGTGGAACACCTGGCGCGGCGCGGATGGCGTGGCGGTGGCGCGAACCGGCAACCCGCCCACCGAGTGGAGCGAGGACAAGAACATCCTCTGGAAGACCGGGATTCCCGGCGACGCGTCGTCGTCGCCGGTTGCCTGGAAGGACCGGATCTACCTCACCACAGCCATTGGGGCCGAGGCGGCAGAGGAAGGCGACAGACAGGGAGAACCGCCCCAAGGTGGACGTCAGGGAGGCTTCGGCGGCTTCTCCCGCGGCCGTCCCCTCCGAGCCCATGAATACGTCGTGGTCGCCGTTGACCGCCAAAACGGCAAGGTGATCTGGCAGAAGACGCTCAAGAAGGAAGTGCCCCACGAGCGGATGCACAACACGGCCAGCCAGGCTTCCGCCTCGCCCCTGACCGACGGCGAGCACGTCTTTGCGTTCTTCGGCTCCCGCGGCCTCTACTGCCTGGACCGTGACGGCAACGTGAAGTGGTCCAAGGACCTTGGCCGCATGCAGATCTCCGGCCAGTTCGGCGAGGGGGCTTCCCCGGCGCTCTGCGGCGACACCCTGGTGGTCAACTGGGACCACCAAGGTGACTCCTGGATCGCCGCGTTCCGGAAGACCGACGGCAAGCAGCTCTGGCGCAAGCCACGCGATGAGGCCACCAGCTGGTCGACGCCGATCGTGGCCCGAGTGGATGGCCGCCACCAGGTGATCGTCTCGGCGACGCGGGCGTCGCGCGCGTACGATCTGGAGACCGGCGAGCTTGTCTGGACCTGTTCAGGAATGACACGCAACTGCATCCCGACGCCGATCCACGTGAACGGCGTCGCCTACCTGATGAGCGGATTCATGGGCAGCAAGCTGCAAGCCATCCACCTCAGCGGGGCCAAGGGCGACATCACCGGGAGTTCCCATGTACTGTGGGAGCACGGCCGTGGCTGCTCATACACACCCTCGGCACTGGTCTACGACGGCTACGTCTACTTCCTGTTCGAGAACACCCGACGCTTGTCCTGTCTGGATGCGAAGACCGGAAAACCCTACTACTCGGGCAAGCGGCTCCCGCGGATCCGGACGGTCTACTCCTCGCCCGTTGGTGCTGCGGGACACGTCTACATCACGGGTCGACAGGGTCGGACGATCGTGATCAAGCTTGGCAGGGAGTTCGCCGTGGTCGCCGACAACAAGCTGGATGCCACCATTGATGGATCTCCGGCCATCGTGGGCGACCGGATCTACATGCGCAGCCGCAAGCATCTCTACTGTATTGGTGAGAAGAACAAGAGAGGGGGCTTGTAGCCATGCCGGATCTGCTTCGGTTCCTTCTGGTGTGGTCTCTCGTCAGCGGCGCTGTCCTGGCCACACCGCAGCAGCCCTTGAAGAAGGCTGCCGCCGACAAGGTCCGGGACGATGGTCACTGGAACAACTGGCGTGGTCCCCTGGGGAATGGGCTGGCGCCTGACGCCGATCCGCCGATCCAATGGAGCGAAGACAAGAACATCCTCTGGAAGATCGATCTCCCCGGGACGGGTTGCTCTTCGCCCATCGT
>QJVU01000657.1 GCA_003235605.1 Planctomycetota bacterium
CTCCCACTCCTTGGTGTACTTGAGCACCGACGTCCTGCAGTCGGCGTTGTACTTGTCGCTGCCGTACTCCAGGATCTTCCACCTGCAGGAGATGCCCAGCTCCTTTTCGGCCTCCAACTCTGCTGGGAGGCCGTGGCAGTCCCAGCCGAAGCGCCGCTCCACCCGCCGGCCACGCATGGTCTGGTAGCGCGGCACCAGGTCCTTCACATAGCCGGTGAGCAGGTGGCCGTAGTGCGGCAGGCCGTTGGCAAAGGGCGGCCCGTCATAGAAGACGTACTCGTTCTCGCCCTTGTCCCCGGCCGGTCGCGACTCCACCGACTGCTGGAAGATGCGCTGTTCCTGCCAGTAGGCCAGCACCTGCTCTTCCAGGTCGGGAAAGCGGCGCTGCGGGTCGACATCCGGGTAGGGCTTGCTCATGGCCGGGCTCTCGCAGAGTGTTGCCGCAGCCATCGGGAATTGCAAACTAGCCGTGGGTGCGCCGGTCCGGGAGCTTGCTGCCGCCATGGCGGATTGCGTCCTCTCCGAAGCGATCCCGGATCTTGTCCATCGCCTCGAGCAGCCGGTCCTGGGGATGTTCCTGGTCCGCGGCCAGGAGATCGGCCACCGCCACACCCAACAGGCGCACCGGGGCCATCCGCTCCCGGGCACGATCGAACAGCGCGCGCACGGTCTGGTAGATGACCCGGTCGTCGTCGGTGGCTTGCGGCAGCTTCTGCTGGCGGGTGCAGGTGGTGTAGTCCGGGTCCCGCAACTTCAACCGCACGACCCGACCGCTCAGGTGATTGTTCCGCAGACGGCGGCCCACCAACCCGCTCAACTGCAACAGCACCTGGTGGCAGCGCTCGCGGGTCGCAAGATCCACATCGAAGGTCACCTCGTGGCTGATGGACCGGGCCTCGTGATGGGGCTCCACCTCCCGGGGGTCGATGCCCTGGGCCAGGTGCCAGTAGTGATCACCCTGGTTCTCCCCCAACAGGCCGACCGCCTCCTCGAGGGAGAGACGCTGCAGGTCGCCGATCCTCCTGAGCCCCAGGGCCGCGAACCGCTCGTTGGTCTTGGGCCCCACTCCCCAGAGGCGGGTGACCGGCATCTCCCTCAGGAACTCGCGCTCCCTGCCCGGTGGCACGACCACCAGGCCATCGGGCTTCCGGAGATCCGACGCCACCTTGGCCACGTACTTGGAGCTTGCCACTCCCACCGAGATCGTCAGCCGGGTGCGGGCCCGCACCGCGTCCTTGATCTTCCTGGCGATGGTCGGCCCGTCTCCGAACAGGGCCTCGCTTCCGGTCACGTCCAGGAAGGCCTCGTCCAGGGACAGGGGCTCCACCAGGGGCGTGAACTCCAGGAATACGTGGTGCACCTGCTCCGAGACCTGGGCATAGACCTCCATCCGCGGTGCCAGGAAGATCGCTTCCGGACAGAGGCGCTTGGCCTTGGCACTGGGCATTGCCGAGTGCACGCCGAACTTGCGGGACTCGTAGGAGGCCGCCGCGACCACGCCGCGGCGTCCTGTCCCCCCGACGATCACCGGCTTGCCGCGCAGGTCCGGATTGTCGCGCTGCTCGATGGATGCGTAGAAGGCATCCATGTCGCCATGCAGGATGGTCCGTGGCCAGGCTCGGGGCATCCCGCCTACCTTCCGTGCCGTGGCGGCCCCATCTGCTGCAGCTGTTGCATCCGCCGCAGCTCGGGTCCGAGCTTCTGCTTCAGATCTCGCGGAAGCGCGGGGTCCCGCATGAGGTCCTGGTAGATCATGATCCCCTTCTCCATCTGGCCGCAGTTGATCAGGGAGGACCCGAGGAGGAGGTAGCCCTTGTAGGTGTTCTCCTGCTGGCGCATGGACTCCTTCAGGTTCGGCAGGGCAAGGCCCAGGGTCTGCGCCACGGTCTGGTAGTCGCGGAAGGCGTTGGGGTTGTTCTCGCTGGCGGCAATCTGGTAGAGCATGCCTCCGAGGAAGAGGTTGACCTCCGCATCGTAGGAGAAGTTCTCGCGTCCCTGCTCGAACAGCTCCCGGACCTTCTCCACCGGGAGCTTGCGCGGCGCCAGGGGAGCCAGGTAGGTGTAGACCTCCCGGTTGCGCTTGCCGCCAGGCGCCTCGAAGGCCTGGAGCAGGGCCTGTACGCCGTCAGCCTCGTTGCCCAACTCCAGTTGGGCAAGCCCCATGCTGCTGTAGGCGTAGGGCAACACGCCGGAGGCGTCGAGGATCTTCTTGTCGCACGCGAGGGCCTGCTGGCAGACCTCGATGACCTTGTGCCACTGCTTGAGCTCCATGTACTGGTGGGCCAGGCTCACCCAGGCCAGGGGGAAGTCCCTCTGGAGATCGAGTGCCTTGCGGATGTGCTCTTCGGCCTTGGGCAGGTTGTTGCGGCCTCCGGAGCCGTACATCGTCGCCGCCTTGAGGTGCAGGTCGGCGCACTCCGGGTGCACCTCCACATCGTTGAGGAACAGGGAATCGTTGCTCTTCCAGACACCGTTGCGCTCGACGATCATCCATACCGAGGCGGTCATCCAGACAGAGAGCGCCGCCATCGCGGCGACGAGCAGCTTCGGCCGCCGCAGCAGCCACGGCAGCAGCGCCGCGGGCAGCAGGCAGATCCCCAGGCTGGGGGTGTAGTAGAGACGCTCGCCCAGGATCGTTCCGATGGGCATGGGCACGTTGGAGGTGATGAAGCTGAACCCCAGGAACGTGGCCATCCCCAGGAAGAGCAGGGGGGAGCGCCGGGCGTAGATCAGCCCCAACACCAGGAACCCCACCAGGGCAGAGAGCGCTCCCAAGAACGCCGGGTCGAGGGGTGAGTGCACGAGGTCGAAGACCTTCTGGCTGTAGAGACAGCAGAGGGAGAACGGCGCGAAGCACAGGCCCAGGGCATAGCCCCAGACCTTGATACCCGTCAGGATGCGGGTCAGGGCACCGGTGAGGTAGAGGGGGTTGGAGGAGTAGGCGGCTCCCACGAGGTCCTCACTCCATCTGAAATAGATCACCCAGATGCGCAGCACCAGCCATACCGTCAGGGGGATCAGCGTCACCAGCAGGAACGGCGCCAGGCGCGGGGCCCAGGTATCCCAGATCGGCTTGTCGGGGTCCCGGATCCAGGCTTTGGCCAGCAGATAGCAGGGCACGTACGGGACCCAGATCAGGCCACTCTCCTTGGAGCAGAACGCCAGGAAGAACAGCGCCCCTGCGAAGGCATACCGCCATGAGCCACCCCGGACGAGCCAGATCACCGCCTGGGCTCCGAAGCAGAACGAGAACAGCTCCGCGCGACCGATGACGCTCGCCACCACCTCGCTGTGGATTGCGTGGAGGCCGAACAGCAGCCCGGTCAGCAACGCGGCAAAGCCGCCGGCTCCCAGCCAGACCACCATCTGCATCACCAGCCAGGTCGCCCACACCTGCAGCAGCACGTTGATGACATGGTGCGGCGTGGCCTCCCACTCCGGAGGCAGGAACGGCTTGCTGATGAGGTTGTAGGTGAGCGCGTAGCTGTAGACCGTCACCGGGCGGTAGAGACCGTCGTTGCCGCGCTCGGGCCACCAGTAATACGTCTGGAAGTAGAAGAGCGGGGATTGCCACTGTTCCATCACCGGGTCCGGCTCGCCGGTCTTGACGACCACGGACTTCGCCAGGGGCTCGTCGTCCATGGCGTAGCCGTTGCCCATGCACGGCGCGTAGACGACGAACGTCAACAGCAGGACCAGTCCCACGTGCAGGGGCCGGGGTCTATCGAGGTGAGCCACGCTAGCGCTGCCCCCTGAGTGCATGGAGGCGCTCCCGGGCCTTGTCGCGGAGGTCGGGGGGCGAGCCAGGATCGTTGGCCAGCTCCCCATAGACCCGTCTGGCCACGGCGATCTGCTGCAGCCGCTCCAGGGTGTGGGCGTAGTACAGCTTGGCGACGCGGACGTTGCCCGCGGTGCTCTGTTGCGGCCGCAGGTTCGCGAGCGCCCACTCCAGGGCCCCCGCCACCCGCGGCGGATCCAGATTGGCCTGGTAGCCCATGCCGCCCAGGTAGAGGATCAGTTCCGGATCAGCCCGGAACAGCTGCAGCCCCTGTTCGAAGAGCTCACGCACCTCGGCCTGAGGCAGCACTTTCCCGCAGAACGCCAAGAGCTCCATCCAGGCCTCGCGGTACCCCGGCTGCTCGCGGATTGCCGCCCTGAACGCTGCTGCTGCCTTCTTGCCGTCCTTGAGCTGGAGCCAGCACTTCCCCATGTTGGCGTGGGCGAGGGGCGCGGCACCTGACGGCCCCAGGTACCTGCTGTCCAACACGTGCTGGTACTTCTTGATGGCCTGCTCCCACTGGCCCTGCTCCATCTGGATGTTCCCCATGTCCAGCCAGGCCAACGGGTACTCCTTGTCCAGATTCACGGCCTTGACCAGCAGGTCCATGGCCTTGCCCAGGTCCTTCTTCTCTCCGCGCATGTAGACATCCGCGGCCTTGCGGTGGAGATCGATGGACTTGGGCTGCACCTTCACGTCGTTCTCGAACAGCGTCTCGTCGTCCTTCCAGACGAAGTTGCGGTGCAGGATCACCGCGCAGCAGGCAGAGGTCCAGAATAGCAGGATCAGCATGAGGACCTGCTGGTGCCGCGGCCGCAGCCGTGGCAACAGGATCGCCGGCAGCAGGCAGATGCCGAGGCTGGGCGTGTAATAGAGGCGCTCGCCGAACACCGTGCCGATGGCCTTGGGAACGTTGGAAACACTGAAGCTGAAGCCCAGGAACAGGGCCATGGCCAGGAACAGCAGTGGCAAACGTCGGGCGTGGCGGAGTCCCAGGAACAGGAACGACAGCAGCGCCGCGGCGGACGCCGCAAAGCCCCAGTCCAAAGGCGTCTCGACGAGCTGGAACACCACAGCGCTGTAGATACAAGCCAGGGAAAAGGGTGCGAAGCACTTGTAGAGCCCGTACCCCCAGATCTTGATGGCGGTCAGGACCCGGGTCCCGGTGGATGCGAAGGCCAACTCGTTCATGGAGAACGCCGTCCGCAGCTGGCTGCCCCCGACCACGGACCACCGCAGGTACGCCCATGCCCCGAGGGGCACCAGCAGCACAGTCAGCAATCTCTCGAGGTCGGCCTTCACCACCTGCCCCACCCCGATGCCGGGATCACGCAGAAAGGCGCGGGCCAGCAGGTAGCAGGGCAAGAAAGGAAACCAGGCCACCGCGCTCTCCTTGGAACAGACTGCCAGGAACAACAGCACCGCGGCACCCACGGAGCGCCAGCCTCCCCCGCCCACGAACCACAGCACCGCCTGGGCGCCAAAGCAGAAACCGAACAACTCCGCCCGCCCCACGATGCTGGCCACCACCTCGCTGTGGATGGCGTGCAGGCCGAAGAGGATCGTGGTGAGCAGGGCGGCGCGGACGGGCACCCCGAGGTTCAGCAGCATCTGCAGAACCAGCCACGTCGCCCAGACATGCAGGAGAACGTTGACGAGATGGTGGGGGAACGCCTCCCAGTCCGGCGGCAGCAGCCTGCCCACGAGGTTGTAGGTCAGGGCAAAACTCCAGACCGTGACCGGCCGGTACAGGCCGCCGGTGGGCTGATGGGGGTACCAGTAGTGGTGGGAGAAGTAGAAGATCGGCGACTGCCATTTCCCGATCGCCTCGTCGGTGTCGTCCGTGCCGTGCTCCCGCTGCAACGACTCCGCCAAAGGCTGGTCGTCCATCGGGAAGCCGTTGCCCACGGTGGGCAGGTACACCAGCAGCACGATCGCCAGCAGTGCCAGGATCTGTTTCGTGCCGGGCCGGCCAGCCTGTGGGGTCGAGGAGTTCATTCAGCGCGCTCAAAACATAACCCGGAGTGCTATCCTGCGGCCCCCTGTCTGCGGGTGAACACCTCGGAGCCCGGCATGGACCCAAACACCACCACCGACCGACGCGGCTTCCTGTCCACGTTGACCTTCACCTTGGGATCGGTGCCGGTCCTCGGAGGCCTTGTCGTAGC
>QJVU01000637.1 GCA_003235605.1 Planctomycetota bacterium
CAGGACAGGTGATCGTCCTGAACAAGGCCACGGGCGCAGTCCTGAACAAGTTCACCGCCAAGGATGTCATTGTGTCGAGCGTGGTGAGCAGCAGTGGCCTCCTTTTGTTCGGCACCGGTGACGGGCAGGTCCGGGGTTTGGATGCCAACACTGGAGCTGAAGTCTGGGCCGTGGATGCCGAACGTGCGCTCCGTGAGCTGGAGCTCTGCGCCTCGCCGACAGGCCGGTTCTTCTACCACATGGCTGCGGACAACTGGCTGTTCAAGCGAGACATCACGACCGGGGCCAAGGTACAGGCGACGCGCTTGAATGGGCACGAAGTGCGTTCCGGTCCGATCGTCCAGAATGGACGGGTATACGTCGTCGTCCGGACGCTGACGGTGGATGGCGGAAAGACGGTACGGAACGACGTGCTTCAGATGTTCGATGAGGACAGTCTGACGCTCCAGTGGCAGTTCAAGGACGACGGCGACTTCCGCGGACCGATCTTTGGTGACGGTCACGAGATCTTCCTCACCAGTTCGATGGGCCAGATCTATCGCTTCAAATAATGAAGCTGTTCCACAGGCTGAAGATCTGGAAAGAGCTCAAGCACCTGGAGCGCAAAGTGCGTGAGACACCCTCGCCATCGACCTATGTCGACTTGGGCCAGGTCTACATCAACCTGGGCATGATAGACCAGACCCTCAAGGCAGCCGAGGAAGGCCTGAAGCTCTTCCCGGAGTCCGATGAGCTCCGCAAACTGCGCAAGTTCGCCAAGACAAGCAAGATCAACGCGCGCATCAAGGAGCTGCGCAACCGATCCAATCGCACGCCGTGTCCCGATGCGTATCGAGAGCTCGCCTCTCTGTACCTGGAGTTGGGTGACTTCGGAGCCGTCCACGGCATCGCCGAAGAGTGCATCCGTCGGTTTCCTCAGGATCCTGGCGCCTACCTCGTCCTGGCAAAGGCACGGTTGACCAACTTCTACCGGGACCTGTCAGCAAGAGATGGTCTCGAAGCAGTGCGGAACCTGCGGCGTGTCATCGCGCTCGACCCCGGTCATGTGAAAGCGCATCGGCTGCTTGCCGAGGTCCTGTATCGGGTCGACGCGGTGCGGGAGGCCGTCCATCATCTGGAGATCCTGCGTGACCTGGCGCCCGGCGACAGAGACGTGGAGCGGCTCTTGTCCGACGCGCTTGCGAGAGGGTCCTCACCATCGTCCCCGGACCTGGAGATCCTGTTCCATGAGGTCGAGGCCATGGGTGAGCTCGTCAACACCCCGGTGGTCAAGGAGAAGAAGCCGACACGGGTTGCGAGTGAAGAAGCCATCGGATCGATCCGAGATGCCTTGGCACATCTGGTCGAGCTGGATGGCGTGCACAAGACAGCCTATATCAAGGGGTCCAAGGCACTGGTGAAAGGCGACATCCGTGACGGCAAGGACAGCTTCCTGCGCGTTGTGAGGGTGCTTGCCAAGGCTGCCCAGCGCGTCTCGCGGCGCATGGACATAGGGAACTTCAGCAAGGGCTGCCTGGACGGTGATTTCGGCCACATCTGTGTGTGCTGCTACGGCGAGGTATGCGCGGCCGTCCTGTGCGACGCGGGCTCGCCAGTCGACCGCATCATCTCGGAGCTCCAGGAGCTGGTCGCGGGATCGCTGTACCTCGCCAACCGTCTGCGGTAGGAGAACTGAACGCATGGCCACAATCCACGACATCCTGGCGGACTTGAGCCAAGCTCCCGGTGTCAAGGGCTGTGCAGTCATCACTACGGATGGCATCATGGTCAGCAGTTCGTTCCGCGACACCGAGCAGGACGACCTCGTGGCTGGCCTGACCTCGTTCCTGACCTCCACGCTGCGGCGCGTGCTCCAGGAGGGTGGCATGCCGCCGTTCGCCCGCTTCACGATGCACTGCACCCATGGCAAGGTGCTTTTGACCGAGATCGGCGAGGCCCTGCTGGTCGTTCTGGCCGACCAATTCGGGGGGTTGGAGGCATGCCTGCCGGATATCCAGGAGGCGAGCCACCAGCTGCGCCGCAAGGCCCGCATGTCACTGCCCTAACTCATTGTTGCGCAGTGGGAAGAGCTCCCGAAAAGACGCACCGGGAGCTTCGATTGGCTCAAGAGTAGGCCTTTGGATCGTCGATCAGAGGCCTTGGAAAACCGATGTCGCGGACGGGGAGCTTGCCATTGCCGGCGACGCCATTAGGAGCTCGATGACTCATGGTCCAGATCAACTTCGCTCTCAAGGAAGTCAACTGCAAGATCGTCTACTACGGTCCCGGCATGAGTGGCAAGACCACCAACCTGGAGATCGTGCACCAGAAGGCTCCCGAGAACAACAAGGGTGACCTCACCTCGATCTCGACGGACGGCGATCGAACGCTTTTCTTCGACTTCATGCCGCTGGATCTGGGCACCGTTGCGGGCATGCGCACGAAGTTCCAGCTCTACACGGTCCCGGGCCAGGTCTACTACAACTCCACGCGAAAGCTCGTTCTGCAGGGTTGCGACGGTGTGATCTTCGTCGCTGACTCCGACCCGGACAAGATGGCCGAGAACATCGAGTCCTACGAGAACCTCATCGAGAACCTGCAGGAGTACGGCAAGGACATTCGCGAGCTGCCCCACGTGCTTCAGTACAACAAGCGCGACCTCCCCAACGCGCTGGCTGTAGATGAGATCGACAAGCAACTCAACAGGTTCGGGGTGCCCACCTTCGAAGCCGTTGCCAATACCGGTGAGGGTGTGTTTCCGACGCTGAAGACCCTGGCGGGGATGGTGCTCGAGAGCATCGACCGCATGGACAGCCGCCGCGGCACGCGCAGCAGCGGCACGCGCAGCAGTGCACCGAGCGGCAGCGCACCCGCCAGCAGCGCACCGGGCAACAGCGGCCCCGGGGCAGCCAGCCCGGCCGCTGGCGACGAGAGCGCAGGCGCCCCCGGCCCGGCCGCTGCAGTGGCCGCCAGGAGCGCCACGGGTCCGGGCAGTGGCCGCGTCCAGCGACCTCCGAGCCGTCCGGTCCGGCCCGGTCCGGGAGGCCCAGGACTCGCGAAGCGACCGGGCAGGGGCGGACCGGGCGCTGGCCTGCGGCAGCCCGGCTCGGCGCCCGCCAGCCGTGGGGGACCGCGATCCGCACCCAAGCGCTCGGGACCCATGGGTCGGCCCCCCGCACGGGGGCCGGGCAGCAGCCGTCGGCCCGCTGCGCGAGCTGGAGGCCCGAGCCCAACCGTCGCGGCGGCGCGCCCCAGGGGGCGTCCCGCGGGTGCGCGTTCGGTGAGCGCCCGACCGGTACCCCGAAAGGCCGTTCCCAAGGGCGGACGCTCGGGGAAGGGCGGCGGCATGGGGCTGCTGGTGGCTTTCGTCGTGCTGCTGGCCGTGGCAGTCGCCGGAGTCGTCTACTTCATGCTGAGCGGGAACCTCTAGGGCAAGACAAGCCATGACCAGCAGGAAGAGGATGTCCGCGAACGAGAGGCTCCGGCATGACCGGCTGTCGTTCTACAAGGAGGACATCGAGAAGATCGACAAGCTCCTGAGCGAGTTCCTGCGGCTGGCCGGTGCCAAGTGCGCACTGCTGATCGACAAGGAGGGGCACCTGGTCACCAAACGCGGTGAGGTGCGGACCGTAGACATGGACACCATCTCCGCCCTGGTGGCTGGGTCGTTTGCGGCCACCAAGGAGATGGCGCGTCTCCTGGGCGAGGAGGAGTTCACCGCGTTGTTCCACCAGGGCGAACGAGACAACATTCAGCTCTCGCTGGTGGGAGATCGAACGCTGCTGACGATCCTGTTCGACGACCGGACCACCGTCGGCATGGTGCGGCTCTACGCCAACGAGACCGCGAAGAAGCTGGCCGATATTTACCGGGCAGCCATCAATCGCGAGCCGGACGACGAAGCCCAGCTGGATTCGGCCTACGGGGACACGGCCAAGAAACGGCTGGAGAACCTGTTCGACTGAACGTCTCCTGGCGGCTGGTTGGGTTTGCTGGTACCCAGTGGGTGTCAGGCCCCCGGCGCATTGTGGAGATGTGCAAAACTCCCGTTGCAGGCCCAGGATCCGGCGGCAGTTAGACTTTTTTTATTGGCATTGGCAAGCGTAGATCTGCTTGCACAATGCGATTGTGGAATCCCCTTTCTTCTGGTTCTATCTACCGATTCGCAACTGTGTCATTGGGCGAGTTCGTTGCGTTATCTCCTGATGGCGTGGGGATTTCGGTGAATTCCTAAGGAGTCGCTGACGATCTATGTGGTGATTGGCGGCAGGCGCACTGTGCGCTACGCCAATCACCAGTCCCGCGCGGACTTGGTTCGAGAACCCCAACAAGGAAAGAGAGAATGGCTGCAAAGAGACGACGGAAGGCCGCGAAGAAGGCCACCAAGAAGAAGGCCACCAAGAAGAAGGCCACCAAGAAGAAGGCCAAGAGGAAGGCCAAGAAGAAGGCCACCAAGAAGGCCGCGAAGAAGGCCACCAAGCGGAAGGCCCGTCGCTAGGCCGTCCGGCCTCACGGCGCCGAAAGCGTCGCGGTGCTGTGGGGTTCGTTTGCAATGGACAGAGGGGGTGGGCGTGAGCCCACCCCGTCTTTTTTTGGGGGTTCGCGGGATGCGTCAATAGTCCCTGGGTGGATCGAACCACCGCCTCGAGGATGGAACCCGCTACTCTCCGCCAGCTCGTCGGCAGCGCGCTCTTGTCGCTGCGGAAGGCCGCCCTGGTCGGTGTCCTGGTCTGGGTGCCCACAGCCGCGCTTGCTTGGTGGACGGGTCGGACGACTCCCAGTGATCTCGTCCGCCACACGGCCGAGTTCGGGTTTGCCGACTTTCCCCAGGCTCCGGCCGGTCTGGACGCCCTCCGGACCTGGGTGACCGGGCAGCCAGGCATCGAGGACGTGGAAGTCCGGCTTGTCGCAAAGCCCGACAGCAAGGTGGAGTGGAGGCCGGTCTCGAAGTCGGAGACGAAGCCAGGGCAGAAGCCGGAGACGAAGCCGGGGACGAAGGCGGAGAAAGAGCCGGGGACGGTGATTGGGACGGAGACGGGGACGGAGACGCAGCAGGAGCGGAAGACCGTGCAGTTGCGTTACCGCTCCATGAGCAGGGAACCGTTGGCCCCTCCCTGGGAGGAGCTGGGCTACGCAAAGCCGAGCTGGACGTCGCGCCAATGGTCGGGCAAGTTCCAAATCGGTGTCCACCAAGGCATCGGTTTCTACCTGTTCCTGTTGGCCCGCTGCCTGGATGTGGGGTTCCTGGTCGCGGGGATCGGCTGGTTTCGCCGCTCCCGCCGGTCGGGATGGCCGCTGCCTCGTCTGTTCCGTGGTGCGGCACGGCCGGCGGCGATCTGGGGCCTCGTAGTCGGATTCGTGCTGGCCGGTCTGGCCTGGCTCTACCGGTGGTGGGCAGGCAACGGCATTGCCGGCGCCTGGCCCCTGGCGGCATTCTGGCCTGCCTGGACCTGGATCCTGAGCCTGTCCCTGTTGCCCCTGGTCTTCCTCCTCTGCCAGGAGCTGTTCTTTCGGGGCGCGCTCTTTGGCTCCTTCCAGCGTGCCAACCGCCCGATGATCGGCGTCGTGGTATCCGCGCTGTTCTTCACCCTGGCCCAGCTGGACCCGGGTGGCGCGCCGGTCTTCCTGGTCATTGGCCTGGCCCAGGCCTGGCTCTACCAGGGCACGGGATCCCTGCTGGCGCCGCTGGTGGCGGGCGTCGTCTACACCGGGCTGGCCATCATCCTGCCATCGTTCGTGGTCGGTCCTGAGCTCCTCCTGGAGCTGAAGCAGGGGCTTCTCCAATCGCTGCAGAACGTCGGCAAGTAAGAGGGGATCGGGCGACGCTCACTCGAGCACGATTTGCAGCTTGGTGTCCTTCCCGTCCTGAAGCCGAGCCTCCGTCTTCTTGACGAGGTCGTGCCCACGCCAGACCTCCACGACGTACCTCCCCGCCGCCAGGCGGGAGCGGAAGCGGC
>QJVU01000768.1 GCA_003235605.1 Planctomycetota bacterium
GGTCTTCCTGTTCCTGGTCATGCCTGGCTGTTGGTTGTCAAGACCCCCCCGAGTTCATCGGCCATTTGCGACGCCACGGTGAGCACAACGTGTTGCATTTATGAGCGGGGTGCTGGAAAACCTGGGGCTTATGTCGCGCAAGCTCAAGGGTGTCTCCGCGGCTCCGGGCATCGCCATCGCCCCGATCGTGCACTTCCACACCAACCTCGACTTCATCCCGACACGCGAGATCAACGAGAGCGAGGTCAAGGAGGAATGCGATCGCCTCAAAGCCGCAATGACGTCGGCTTCGCGATCCATCCTGTTCCTGCGCCACGAGATGGCGCAAAGCCTGAGCGACCATGACTCGAAGATCTACGATGTTCAACTGAACCTTCTCCACGACAAGACTCTCCGATCGGATCTGGAGAACGAGGTTGCGAACAACCTGATCAACGTGGAAATGGCGGTGCAGCGGGTCGTTGCGCGCTACGAGGAGGTGTTCGAAAAGGCCGATGACGCCAGGTTCCGCGAGCGGGGCGCCGATATCCGCGATGTCGGCAGGCAGGTACTGACCGCCCTTCTGGACAGGGAGCGGTCCGTCTACACCGCCGAAGGGCAGGACTACATCTTCGCCGCCGACGAGTTCCTGCCGAGCGACGCCGGGGTCCTCGACAGAAACCATATCAAGGGCATCGTCACAGCGCGGGGCGGCAAGTACTCACACGGAGCGATCCTGGCCCGCTCTCTGGGGATCCCGGCACTGGTCGCAGTGGAGGACGTGCTGGTGCGTGCCCGCAGCGGCACGCGAGTCATCCTGGATGGTGAGAGCGGTGTCCTGATCATCGATCCGGACGAGAAAGCGCTGGCCACCTACCACCAGCTCTTGAAGGACCGCGACGAAGCGGACCGTCGTGTGTTCGAGGTCAGCTTTGCGCCGTCAGTCACACCGGATGGTATCGAGCTGAACCTGATGGCCAATACCGAGAGCGTCCATGATCTGCAGCACGTGGACATGGCGCTCTTCGCCGGGGTGGGCCTGTTCCGCACCGAGTTCGCCTTCATGGAACGTCATCAGTTCCCCACGGAAGACGAACAGGTCAAGATGTACGAGGCCGCAATGGACGCCGCCGACGGCAAGCCTGTCACGTTCCGTACGCTGGATGTGGGTGGTGACAAGCCTCTGCCGTACTTCCGCACCCCCGACGAACGCAACGCAGTGCTCGGTTGGCGAGGGTTGCGCATCAGCCTTGCATGGCCGGACATCTTCTACGCCCAGGTGCGCGCAATCCTGAGGGCGAGCGCCTCAGGCCATGCGCGGATTCTGCTACCGATGGTTACGACCGTCGAAGAGGTCAGAACCTGTCGCAGTGTGCTCAACCAGATGCTCCAGGACCTCAAGGAGTCGGAGTCGCCGCACGATGAGAACATCGAGATGGGGGCGATGGTCGAGGTGCCGGCTGTGGCCCACGTGCTTGACCAGATCTTGCCGTATGTCGACTTCGTTTCCGTTGGAACCAATGACTTGGTGCAGTACCTCCTGGCTGTGGACCGAGACAATCCACGCGTCGCCAACATCTACGACCCCTACCAGCCAGCCGTGTTGCGCGTCCTCAGGCACATCTCGATGGTTGGCAACCGTGCCGGCAAGCCTGTCGCGATCTGCGGTGAGATCGCGGGAGACCACTACTTCACACCGTTGTTGATGGGCATGGGCTACCGTGAACTCTCGATGGCGCCGGTCTTCTTGCCTCGCGTGAAGTTGATGGTCCGGAGCTTCACCATCGCCGAGGCCGAGAGCATCGTGGACGAGGCGCTCAAGTTGACTACCGCCGCGGAAGTCCGTGACCTTGCGACCGCGCGGTCGAGGGCAGCCTGGTCAGGTTTCCTGAACGAAGGGAAGCGCTGACATGAAGTGGCGACGCGGCAGCTGGTCCACGCAGGAGATCGAGAAGCTCCGGTCGCTGTATCCGCGGTCGGAAGAGCGTCATGTTGCCAGGCTTCTGGGGCGTTCCGTCGAGTCGGTGCGGCGGAAGGCGGAAGACCTCTTTCGCCGGCCCAACAGGCGCGGTTCCTGGACCCGAGACGAGGATGAGATGCTGCGCCAGGCTTACGGTCTGCTGACGCCTGCAGCCTTGGGCCTGGTGCTGGCGAGATCACAGCGTGATGTCCGACAGCGCGTTCGCCACTTGCGAACGCAACTGCGGAGCGGTCCGTGGACGAGCCGCGAGCAACTCCTCCTCAAGAGGGTCTACGGCAATCGGAGCGATCACAACCTCGTGGCATGTCTGTCCCGGCCGAAGGCAGACATCCTGCGAATGGCCAGCCGCCTCTGCCTCTCGAAGGACAAGCGGTTTCTGGCCTCGGTCAGGAGCTACATGGCCAGCAGCATGCCGCGGTGGTCACCCGCAGAGGTGCAGCGCCTGCAGCTGCTGTACCCACACATGGACAACCTCCAGATAGCCCGCCTGATGGGGCGTTCGGTAGCCAGCATCGCCAACAAAGCCAACCAGTTGCGCCTGGGCAAGGCCGCGGCGTTGCGCAAGCGCATCGGACAGCGCAACGTGGCGGCGCGCTACCGCCGCTAGTCTGGCGTCTGGCTGAAGGCGAAACGCCCATGGCAGCGGTCAAGGCCGGCCTGCCGTCGGGGTCTCGGGCCAGGAACCCATGGCTCCGCTCAACCTCGGGAAGGTTCCGAGTCGAAAGGGCTCCAAGGCAATGACAGATCGAGGTTCTGACCACAAGGTGTGTCGATGGAGATCGTAGGGAAGAAGAGTCAAGGCCTGTCGATCACGGCTTTGGACAACGACAAGACTTGCATCATCTCCTTCAATGATAGAAGCCTGAACTTCTATGTGACGGACTCCCTGAAGGAGACCCTGAAGGAGACCATCAACAGCAAGATCGATGAGGGCTTTGTTCACTTCGTACTCAATCTCCAGAACGTCAAGATCATCGATTCGTGCGGCGTCGGGCTGATCATCGTGTCCAACAACGTGACCGCGGCGAGGAACTGCAAGCTGTACCTCTGCCATACCAAGCCGTTCATCATCAAGATCTTCGACATCATGCGTATCTCGAAGCACCTCTCGATCTTCGAGACCGAAGAGGCTGCTCTGCAGGCGATCAAGGGTTGAGTTGGCAGAATCGCCGACCTGATGACGTACCCGGGAGGGCTGGCGGATGACCATGTTCACTGAAATCATGGACGGCGTTGTTTTTGCTGACGCCAAGGGCCGGATAAGGCTCATGAATCCTGTCGCGGAGGCGCTCCTCGGACTGAAGTCATTCATGGTCGAGGGGAAGACGATTGCGGATCTGGAGTCCAGCACCGAGCTCGCGGCATCGTTGCTCTCTGATTGTGGGAAGATCCGCGAGTCGAGCAAGGTATCGCGAACCATCGAGCTGTATCACGACGAGCACGATCTTCTCTACGTCAAGGTCACGACGTCGGCGGTCATGGACCTCGACAACAGGTTTGCGGGCGTCCTCATCGTGATGGAGGATGTCACGAGAAACTACAAGTCGGACCAGCTGAGAAACCAGTACCTCTCCATCGTTGCTCACGAACTGCGAACTCCTCTGACCGGCATCAAGACTTTCTCCACCCTGCTGGCAAAAGGATCCCTCGGAAAGCTCAACGACCACCAGTTGCGAGTTGCCGAATCCATTCGGGAACAATCGCTTCGTCTCGAGCACCAGATAGACAAGCTCATCAACCTCGGCTACATCGATTCCGAGGAGTATGCCCAGGACCTGCAGGTCGTGGATGTGCAGGAGCTGATCGCGAGCGCGATTGCACCTTTCGAACAGGTTGCAAAGGACCGCAACATCCAGATTCGCACCCACCTTCCCGACGTCAAGGCCAAGGGCCTCCTGTTCGTCAAGGCCGATCAGACCGGCTTGAAGCGATCGCTGCAAGCGATAGTCGAGAACGCCGTGAAGTTCACGCCGGATGGAGGGACGGTCACCGTGGACGTAGCGGTCTCCGCCCGGGGAGGCGAAGAAGAGGTGTTGTTCTCAGTGCAGGACACCGGTATCGGAATCGACCCCAGATACCATGGCAGGATCTTCGAAAAGTTCTTCCAGGTCGAAGATCCCTTAACGAGACACCATGGTGGTGCCGGTCTGGGTTTGTTCGTTGCGCAGGGCGTCTTGGGCGCGCACCATGCCAAGATCTCGGTCGAGAGCGACGTTGGCAAGGGAGCGAGATTCACGTTCCGCCTGCAAAAATACGATGAGAAGGAGGGGGTGGATCTGGATCCCCGAGAAGCCACCTTGAGTACGTAGGTCAAACAAAAGGCATAGTGGAGATCTCCACATGGACCACACCGTTCTGATCGTCGAAGACGAGAAACTCATCATCGTTTCCACCCAGATGGTTCTGGAAGCCGCGGGGTTCCGAGTGGAGTCCGCTATCAACGGTGAGGAGGGGATACGGAAGGCTCGTGAGATGAAACCAGATCTGATCCTCTTGGACATCATGATGCCTGGTATCGATGGGTGGGAAACGCTGACGCGTCTGAAACGGGACCCGGACACAGCCAACATACCGGTCATCATCTTCACCGCCCGCGAGCACTCACGCGGCCACCAGAAGAGCACGGAGATGGGGGCTGCGGACTACTTCCGCAAGCCGTTCGAGCCCGACGAGCTTATCGAACTGGTCGAGAAACACGTGGGCCAGATGGCCTGATCGTACTACAGGCGCACGATCCTCCCGTGTAGGTCCTTCGCTCTGTGCACATCTTGCAGAGCGGTGTAGATCGTCTCGAAGAGCTGAACCTGGTCAGCACCGAAGCGCATCGCGCCTCGCCCGTGAGCAACCAGCTGTGGGATTTGTTCTGTTACCGCCAGCGCTGCAACGGCAATTAGCTCCCGCGTCCGGGTCGAGAGACCAGGCCGGCTCAGGATGCGGCCGTAGGCAGTGTCCAGGACGAAGTCATGAAGCTCCCCGTGGTAGCGTTGCAGCATCGCCTGCACTGCACTCGCATTGTTCTGGTAGATAGCAGCGAAGAGCTCGCTTCCAGCCCGGGCGCGGTCCTGAGGCGGTGGAGCGTCAGCCGTCGGGGCTGCTGGCGGGGGCCACGATTCCTCCAGTACGCCGAACGCGTGGACCACTCGCGGAAAACCGCAGAACAGGATGGCCTGCAGCAGAAGTTCCTCGAGGTGGCTGCGCGGGACCGCGTCCTCGCGCGCGCGGGCGAAGCACGCCGCGAGCTCCTCCCAACGTCCTGGCCAGATCACGGCCTGAGCGCGAACAAGGATGCGTTCAGCGGCGGGCAGGCCTGGGCGTGCCAACAACTCGTTCAGGTCCATGGGATCATGGAACCCCGAACCCTCCGCCGCAGTCAACAGCAGGGTCCGGTCTGGGTCACCGCCGCCAGGTGAAACGGGGATTCTGGTACTTCTCGCTGGACAGGGTCTCGGCAAGGGCCTGCTCCCGGGGCGCAACATCTCCGGACGCAGCGCACAGTTCCAGGACCCGAGAGAGCTGCACGATCAGGGCGTCCACCAGCTGTGCCTTCCTGACGTCCGGAGGAACGATCAAAGACCCTTGGTGCAGGATTCGCTGCAGTGGGCGTTGCAACCTGCGCTGCGCAGAGCCGAGGATCTTCACTCCAGCGAGGCTGACGAGATCTGCGCCGCAGGGGTCGCGGAAACACCAGGCCGAAGCGTCGCACCGGCCACCATGGTGCTGCGATCCAGCCATCCTCGTAGCTATGCCGCTCTGTTCCAGTGCAGTGGCCACCGCGCGGTGAATGAGCTCATAGGACGCGGGAACGTTGCTCGGCAACAGGTCAGCATCAGCAGTGAGCGCGAAAGTGATCTCGTTCGTGTGGTAGATCGCGCCTCCGCCGGTAATGCGTCGCACCAGAACATGATCGCCAGGCACTGAGCGGAAGGCTTCTGCGCGCTGAAAGTAGCCCAACGAGAGTCCTGGAGG
>QJVU01000465.1 GCA_003235605.1 Planctomycetota bacterium
ACCTTCGAAGACATAGATGTGACCGGGCCAGTACGAGCCGCTGATCACGTCATCGTGGCCGTCTCCGTTCAGGTCCACGAACTGTGGACCAAAGCCAACGCATCAACTGGCGGGGACAGTGGCGATCTCTCCGGCTGCCTTGAACCAACGAACCGCTTCGTAGTCCGGCTGCCCCGCGGTGCCCTTGTTGCGATAGACACGCAGCTTGCCGCCGCCGAACTGTCCGACAAGGAGGTCGCGGACGCCATCCCCGTCGAAGTCGTACATGTACGGAGCCGAGTGGCCGACCTCGGTCTTGATGTAGTCACCGGCGGCCTTGATCCGGATCGGCTCCTCGAAGACCTGGGCGAAACCGCCGGCAGTCAGCAAGAGACCGACTGCCGCGCACTGCCATGCTCTTGTGCTCATGATCCTCCGTTGGGCTGGTGGACGATCGACACCGGGCCATGCTAGCACCCGCGTGGAGGCAGATGCCAGACCAATGCTGCTGGAGAGGCCAGGGGCGGGGGTTCCCATTCCGGGACAACCCGCCAGTCACGTCCACGTTTGGTCGTGGGAGGGGATAGGCTTGGGTAGTTTCGTCTGCGGTTCCATCACGGGGGATTCCATGCGTTTCGGGTGGATTGGAGTTGCCCTTGCGGCGACGTTCCTGGTCCTGGAAGTTCCGGGCCAGGGAAGAGGAAAGGGCAGGGTCAAGGTCGAGGCAGGGGGGCCTGGTGTCGAGATCCGTATCGGACCCGCTGGCGTTGGCACACGCCCGGCGCCACCGGGTCACTCGCGGGGCAAGGCGTGGTGGAAGACGCAGCCCGCGCTGGATCTCCATTTCGGTCGATACCCCGGCCTACGTAGCTACCTGTTGGCCAACCCGGAGCTGTCCCTGGAAATGCGCATGCGCGCCGATGTAGATGGGAACGGTGTCTTGAACGCCGCGGAACGCGATAGGTTCGTGGTGCTCGTGGAGGCCCATCGCCACTCTGCCGCAAGGGTCAAGGCCGGTGCCAAGGGCTCGCACAAAAAGGCAAGCCATCACAGGAACGGGAAGCCTGCAAAGCCCAAGCATGCCCGCAAAGGCCGCCGCGGATCGAGTCACGGATCGAGTCACGGGTCGAGCCCAGGATCGAGTCAGGGAGCGAGCCCAGAATCGAGTCAGGGAGCGAGCCAAGGAGCGAGCCAAGGAGCGAGTCAGGGGGCGAGCTAGGGGCCGTTCTCCTCAGGATCGGCCCCCGACCTCAGGGCATGGACCATGCTCCTGATCTCGCTCCATGTTGGGTCGACGAGTTCCAGGGTGGCGACAGGGGAAGGCAGCCACCGGCGCCACCAGCTTGGCTTGCGTTGGAGGTTGTCGAGAATCTGCTCCTCCAGCCACTCTGGATCGAATCCGCTCCATGCTCCGGCCACGCACCTCAGGTTCCAGTGCACGACCGGGTGCACCTCGGAGCTGAGGATCTCGCTCAGCTCCAGCAGGGAGTATGGCGACGATGCCAACACGCGCGCGAGGTAGCGTTTGTCGCAAGCATCCAGCTCGGCGTCCAGGTACAGCTCGGATAGCGCATTCCAGACGGGTCGCCTGTTCTCGAGGTCCTTGTGAGGTGTGGCTGCGACCATTGCGGTGCGCCGGCTCAGGAGTGGGTCCGCATTGTAGGAACGTGCCGCTGTTTGCGCTGCTCGTTTGCGCCCGGTTGGCGAGTTGCGACCGTGGTTTTTTCCCAGGGGCGAATCGAACCGGAGGGATGCTTGCCAAGCACAGGGTCTGCTCCGACAATCCGCAGCACACCAACGCAAGGACCCATGCCATGAACCGCACCCTTGAGCTCAACCGCGGCTCCTCCGTGGTGAACTTCGGTATCCGTCTCGTCGTCGCCCTGACGGCACTCGGCTCACCCGCCGTGGCACAGACCGGGACATGGACAGGCTCCTTCGTCCACCCCGACGGCACCACCCACTGGTACGAAGCGGTGGCGGTGTCCGGCGGGATCACCTGGAGCGCGGCCAACCAGGCCGCCGCGACCGCCGGCGGCTACCTCGCCACCGTCACCTCGAGCGACGAGAACGCCGCTGTGGTGGCCCTGGTCCAGGACTCGTCCCTGTGGTCCGGGCAGAATGGACCATGGCTGGGGGGAGTGCAGTGGGGCACGACAAGCTCCGCCTGGGGTTGGGGTGAGTTGGATCCGTTCTCGTACACGTCCTGGGCATCGGGGCAGCCCACTAGCAGCCTCACGGCAGACCGCATCCACTACGGCGGGTCGTCCTCGACAAAGGATGGGACCTGGGCGAACTCGCCGGATGCCACCAAGCTCCCGGGCTACGTGATCGAGTACTCCGGGCCGGTGGCAAAACGCACCCTGGGGCTGCTGCTCCGGGAGCAGGGTTCCTTCGACGGCTACACGTTGTTCAACCCCGCAGGCTCCAGGGACACCTATCTGGTGGACCCGCGCGGCCGCGTGGTCAACAGCTGGGCCAGTGGTCTGCTCACCGGGATGTCCGCCTACCTCCTGCCCAACGGCAACCTGCTGCGCACCGGTGCCCCGGGCAACACCGTGTTCACCTCCGGGGGCAACGGGGGGGTCGTCGAGGAATTCGCCTGGGACGGCACCCTTGTCTGGTACTTCCAGCACTCCAGCGACAAGTACTGCCTCCACCACGACATCGAGAAGCTGCCGAACGGCAACGTGTTGATGATCTCCTGGGAGATGAAGACCAAGGAGGAGGCCATTGCCGGCGGTCGCGACCCCAAGCTGCTGAGCCAGGATGCACTCTGGCCCGTGAAGGTCATCGAGGTCCAGGTCACCGGCAAGAACAGTGGCAAGATCGTCTGGGAGTGGCACGTCTGGGACCACGTGGTCCAGGACTTGGACTCCACCAAGGCCAACTACGGCGAGGTTGCCAAGCACCCGGAGCTCATCGACCTGAACTACACGCTGGTGGACGGCAGGGCCGACTGGCTACACACCAACGCAGTGGCCTACAACGCCAAGCTCGACCAGATCGTCCTGAGCGTGAGGCACTTCTCTGAGATCTGGATCATCGACCACAGCACCAGCACCGCCGAGGCAGCGGGGCATTCCGGCGGCCGGAGCGGCAAGGGCGGCGATCTGCTCTACCGGTGGGGCAACCGCGCGGCCTACCGCGCCGGGACGACCAAGGACCAGGCCCTGTTCTTCCAGCACGACGCCCACTGGATACCCGACGGTCTGCCCGGCGCCGGGAACATCCTGCTCTTCAACAACGGCTACGGACGCGACTACTCCTCGGTGGACGAAATCGAGCCGCCAGTGGTGGGTGCCAAGGGCACCTACCCCATGAACCAGGGCGTCTGGGGACCGGCGGCGCCCAAGTGGTCCTACACCGCGCCGAACAAGAAGGACTTCTATTCCATCATCGTGTCCGGGGCCCAACGCCTGCCGAACGGCAACACGCTCTTCTGCAGCGGCGTGGAAGCCAGGTTCGTCGAGGTGACCCCGGCGGGGAAGATCGTCTGGGAGTACGGCAATCCCGTCTGGACCAGCATCGCGCACCAGGGGGAGCCCAGCGGCCAGAAGCTGGTGTTCCGCTCGCCGCGCTACGCCCCGGACTACCCTGGGCTGAAGGGCAAGGACCTGACCCCCAAGGATCCCATCGAGAGGCACGACTCGGTGCTCCTCGTGGAAGGATCCACCGCCCCGCACCGTATCAAGCCGGGCACCTCCGCCCGGTTCTCCCTCAGGGCCGCCAACTCACCCGGACTGGGCTACCTGGTGGGCACATCGGTGACCCCGGGACTCTTGCAGTTCGACCAGCGCTTCGTACGGGTTGGCGTGGACCCGGTCCTGATCGCCTCGATCTGGTCGACACCGGCCACGGCATTCCAGAACTACCTGGGGACCCTGGATGCCAACGGTCACGCAAACGCGACCCTTGCAATCCCCAACCTCGCCAAGCTCATCGGCCTCAAGACCTACACGGTCTTCCTGGTGAAGGACCCCAAGGCCCGTTCCGGCCTCGGCATGGTCTCCAACACCGTGGTGGTCGAGATCGGCTCCTGAGCCGCTGCAGGGCTCGGCTGTCACTTGCGCCCGCGGAGCTCCTCGCAGGCGCTCCGTAGCTGGGCGATCTCCTTCGTTTCAGCCTCTGAGGGTCGCCGCAGGGCGGCAAGGTCGAGGCTGTGCAAGGCGAGGTCGGGGTGGGTCATCGCGAGCTCTTTGGCTGCATCGATGAAGTGGCGGGACCGGGGTAGCAGCTTCACGAGATGCGACGGATGGATGCAGCAGCCGAGGCTGGCGTCCCCGTAGGTCCTCGTCGCGACGCCCACCACGTGCCCGGTGGGATCCAGCGCGGGACCGCCGCTGTTGCCGCCGACGATCGGTGCGTCCACGAAGATCGTGTCCTCGACCTTGCGTACGATGCCGACAGATGCCGAGTTCTCGGCGCGACGGTCCTCGAGGATCGTCGCGCCGGTGGGGAAGCCCATGATCATCACCGGATCCAGTTTCTCGACGCCCGTCCGCTCGGTGAGAAGCCTCAGCGCCTTGACTGGACTACTGACGCGGGCCTTCAGCACCGCGAGGTCGGAGTTGTCGTTCGAGTGGTAGCTGCCGCGGTGGTGTCCACCGGTCTTCAGCCTGCGGGAGCGGACCTCCATGGTGTCCGGAGCCACGGCGAGTACAGCGAGCGTTCCCTTGAGGTTGTGGAAGCACGTGCTTCGGTTCCAGCTCCCGTTGGAGTTCTGCACGATCACCCCGGATTTCCACGCCATGATCTCGACGCTCGCAGGGTCGACCCGATAGCCCTCGGAGACCACCTTGACGAGCCGCGGCACGAACTTCCACGGTTGCAGCACGTGCTTGTTGGTCGCGATGATTCCGTCTGGTGAGACGAAGAACCCGGTACCGCTCGATCTCTCCGGTCGCCGCCGCTGGCCCTTGACGAGATCGTACAGGGTGACGATCAGCAGGACCGAGCCGCGGTACTCCTTCTCGACCGCCTTGAAGCGGGAAGAACGGGCGGTCATGACCCGCTGTAGCTGCGCCTTGAGGGCATCGATCTCGCGGGCGTAGTCGGCGGGAACCGTCCCTGGGCGAGGTGCTTCCTGCGCCGTCCTGCTCCTTTCGAGGTCGGCGACCCGGCGGGCCAGAGCGCTTTCCTGCTGCAGGAGGCTGGACCAGCTGTCGTTGGCCGCCTTCGCTGCGGCCGCTGCGTCCTCGAGATGCAGGTTCTCCAAGCGCCGTTCGATCCGGGCGAGCCGCTCACGCTCCGCTTTCTCCTCTGCAGCGGACGGACCCTTCAGCAGCGCCAGCCCTCCGATGAGGACCAGGCCGGCGCCGATCACGGACCCACCGACCTTCAACCGCCGGTGCACGATGGTCCGGTTCGCAGCCTCCGTTTCGGCCGCGGTCAGGATGTCCGCAAACTGCAGCGCGCCGATGCCGAGGGTTTCGGCCACTTGGAGCAGCAGTTTCTTCTCACGCGGACCGAGCTCGCCATTGGCCCATGCCACCCGCGCCATCATCCTCATCGCGTGGGCGCACTCCTGGGGCGAACCGAGGATCGCTCCGTGGGCACCCAGGTGCCGCTTGTCGGGGTCGACGGGTTGACGCAGTTTGCGCTTCGTGATGCCGAGCGCCCTGCGGTAGCGCTCCAGGACCCGCTGTTCCAACGCGCAGACGTCGCCGTCGGCCCGGGCCAGGGAGCAGAGCTTCCGATACGCGGCCAGGGCAGCTTCCATGTCCGCCATCATAGGGCCTCCCGCCCCGGTTCCTTGCGGGCCGCCACGCCGTATGATGCCGCGGTGAAGCCCCCGAAGGCGAACCCGCGGTGAAGCCCGTGAAGGCGAACGAAGCCTGGAAGTCCATTGACTTCCTCTCCCGCCTCGCGGCGGACTGCGCGGTGGGACGACTTCGTCCGCTTCTCGAGTACCGTCGAATGTTCCCGGATGCA
>QJVU01000352.1 GCA_003235605.1 Planctomycetota bacterium
GCTGCCCGTACCCTGGCTTCCGGTATGATGGCCGGACTCACGTCGCCCGCGCGGCCGTGGTTCCGGCTGTCTACTCCGGACCCTGACCTGAAGGACTTCGGTCCCGTGAAGGAATGGCTCTACGCGGTAGAGGTTCGCCTCCGCGAGATCCTGGCCAGGTCCAACATCTACAACACACTGCATACGCAGTACAAAGAGATAGGCGTATTCGGCACTGCACCGGCGCTGATCGCCCAGGATTTTACGGATGTCCTGCGCGGGTATCCTATCACCGTCGGTTCCTATGCGCTTGCCATGGGGGACAATCTGCGAGTAGACACGCTCTACCGCGAGATCCCGATGACGGTGAAGATGGTGGTCGAGCAGTTCGGACTGAAGCGCGTATCGCAGTCCGTCAAGAACATGTATGAGAATGGCAACCTGAGCAACAACATCGTGGTCAGGCACGCCATTGAACCGAACGTCGGTGACCTGGAATATGATGGTCCTGAATCGCGGCTTGTCGCAGCCAAGCCGATACGCAGCATGTACTGGGAAGCACGAGGCGGCCCCGACAACGCTTCTATCCTGGAATTGCGCGGTTACGATGACCAGCCCTTCGTCGCCCCACGATGGGACATCACAGGCACCGACACCTATGGCTCATCCCCGGGTATGGAAGCCCTGGGCGACGTTATCCAGCTGCAAACCATGCAACGCTGGAAAGGCGAAGGTATCGCTAAACAGGTGAGACCGCCCATGGTCGCACCAGAGGCCCTGCGGCACGCCAGCAAATCTACCATCCCTGGCGGCATCACGTACTACGATGGGCAGCAGGGTATGCGCGGGTTTGAGCCGGCCTATCATGTGGACTTCCAGCTGCAGTATCTGCTGGAGGACATCCGCGAAACGAAGACACGTATCAGCCGGGCATTCTACGAGGATCTGTTCCTCATGCTCGCGCAATCGGATCGTCGTGAGATCACGGCCCGTGAAGTTGAAGAGCGCCACGAAGAGAAGCTGATCATGCTCGGCCCAGTCCTGGAGCGTCTTGAAGACGAACTCCTGGACCCGATGATTGATCGGATTTTCCAGATCGCGCTTCGCAACGATCTCATCCCGCAACCGCCGGATGAAATGAACGAAACCGATGTCAAGGTCGAGTACATCTCGATCCTGGCACAGGCACAGAAGGCCGTTGCCATTAACTCCCTGGAGCGCACCACTGCGTTCTTCGGTAGCCTGGTACAGGTACAAGCGGCAGGTGGGGTAACACCGGATGTGCTGGACAAGTTCAACGCAGACGAAGCCCTGGACGAATACGCAGACGCTATCGGTATCTCGCCGCGCGTCATACGCGACCAGGATGAAGTGGACAACATACGTGCCGCCCGCGCCAAGAAACAGCAACAGGCAGAACAGATGGCTATGGCACAGCAGGCAGTTGAGATGGCTGCTGCGGCTGGCACGGTTAAGACGAACGAACCAAACCTGGCGGCTGACGCTGCCGGCGCATTTGGCCTGGCTACCGGACAGGGTGCACAGACGCCGCAGGTAGGCCAGCCTTGAGTACAGAGGAGGAACTCTCCAGGCGTACACAGACAATCATGTCCACCCGCGATGGCCGGGCGTGGATGTGGGATCATCTGTCAGCGTGTGGTGTGTTCCGTAGCTCATACGTGAGTAACTCGCTGGACATGTCCTTCAATGAAGGCATGAGGAACGTAGGACTGAAGCTGCTGAATCAACTGCAGACCTACGCGTTTGAGGCTTACCAGAAGATGGAAGCTGAGGCTCGGGAACGACAAGACGAAGGGGTAGAGAATGAACTTGATGAAATTGATTGAAGGCACCTACGTGCTGATGGAAGAGGCTGCTGACGACGGCGCTGCTGCCGGCGGCGGTTCGATCATCGGGAGCGCAGGTGCAGAAGATTCCGGGGCTGAGGGTTCAGCCGAGGAAGGAAGCGGTGACGCCGGAAAGGATGACGCGGCTGGCGGAGCCGATGGCGAGGCCACAGGGAAACCTGACGGCGAAGAGGGGAAGGATGACGACTCTGGCGAGCAGGAAGGGGCGCCCGAGAAGTACGAAGACTTCGTGATCCCAGAAGGGATGACAGCAAACCCGGAGGCCCTGGCGGAGTTCCAGGAGTTCGCAAAGGCGCGCAATCTGTCCCAGAAGGATGCACAGGAAGTTCTGGACTATCACTCCAAGGAAGTAGCGAAACTCTTCACCGCCCAGGAGGAAGCGTGGACCGAGGTCAAGAAGGGCTGGGTCGACACTGCCAAAGCCGACAAGGAATATGGCGGCACGAACTTCAAAGAGAACATGAAGCACGTTGCCGTGGCCTTGAAGAATTTGGGAACTCCCGAGCTGAAAGATGCTCTCGACCAGACCGGCCTGGGGGATCACCCCGAGCTGGTGCGGTTCTTCTACCGCGTTGGAAAACTCGTCGGGGAAGCGGACTTCCGCACCGGCAACGGGGACAGCACTGGCCAGAAGGATGCAGCCAGCGTCTTATACCCGGACATGAACTGAACCATTAACCTCAGCTAAGAGAAGGAGCTAATTCAATGGCTACTATCGGTAACACAAACCCCACGTATCTTGACGTTGCAAAACGCCTTGACCCGAACGGCAAGGTCGAAACCATCGTCGAGATGCTGAACGAGGACAACGAAGTCCTCAACGACGCAACCCTGATCGAAGGCAACCTGCCCACCGGTCACCGCACCACAGTCCGCACCGGTCTGCCTACCGCCACCTGGCGCAAGCTGAACTACGGTGTTGCACGCAGCAAGTCTCAGACCGCCCAGGTCCAGGACTCTGCCGGCATGCTCGAAGCATACGCCGAAGTTGACAAGGCCCTGGCCGATCTCAACGGCAACACTGCCGCCTTCCGTATCTCGGAAGACCGTGCGTTCCTGGAAGCGATGAACCAGGAGATGGCATCCACGCTGTTCTACGGCGACACCGATGTGAATCCCGAGCGGTTCATGGGTCTGTCTCCGCGCTACAACTCCCTGAGTGCAGCGAACGGTGTGAACATCATCAGCGGCGGCGGTTCCGGTTCCACCAACACCTCGATCTGGCTCATCAACTGGGACCCGAACGTTGCCCACCTGTTCTACCCGAAGGGTTCGCAGGCTGGTTGGCAGCACAAGGACCTGGGCGAAGAGACCCTGAGCGACGGTGCCGGCGGTTACTACCAGGGCTACCGCACCCACTACAAGTGGGACCTGGGCTTCTCCCTGCGTGACTGGCGCTACGTGGTTCGCATCGCGAACATCGATGTAACCGCGCTGACCTACAACGCCGCAACTGGCGCGAAGCTGGTCGACCTCCTGGTCCAGGCCATCGAGCAGGTCAAGGGTATGCGGGGTCGCACCGTGTTCTACGCGAACCGGACGATCACCTCGTTCCTGCGTCGTCAGATCGTGAACGCCTCTGGCAACGTGCGTCTGTCCATCGACGAAGTGTATGGCAAAAAGTCTGTGACTGTGGATGGTATTCCGATCCGCAAGACCGACGCGCTGCTGAACACCGAAGCGACCGTGGCCTAAGCCTGATTCCCTCCCTTCGGGGAGGGTTTCCTAAACTCATTCAATATAGGAGCATCATCAATGTTTATCGACAAAGAACTTGAGTTCAGCGACGGCCAGGCAATCACCGCTTCAGCCGCTTCAACGAACCTGATCGACATCTCGCAGACCGTGGACGTTGTCCCCGGTGTACCCCTGAAGCTGCGTCTGCAGATCGACGAGGCTTTCAACCTGCTGACCACGCTGACAGTAGCTGTTCAGACTGACAGCACCGCAGCGTTCAGTTCGGCCGCCACGGTTGTCTCCAAGGACATCGCCCTGGCTGACCTTACCCTGGGTGCCGACTTCGACCTGGGCGTTCTGCTTGGCCCGTCCGAGCAGTTCATCCGCCTGTACTATACCGTCACAGGCACAGCCCCGACGACTGGTCAGGTGTCCGCGTTCATCGAGGTCTACGACGCGCCGGAAGGTAACATCGGCGCCATCCCTGGCAACCTGTAAGGGTAGCTGAACCGTAACCGTGGTCCCGCCCCTCCGGGGGCGGACCTTTCAGGAGCATAAAAATGGGAATCAAGGTAGTCGCAACGAAGCGCGGGTATTACGGGCAACTGATCGAACCCGGTCAAATGTTCGAGATTGCAAAGAAAGAGGATTTCGCTGACAGCTCCAAGACCGGCGGGTGGATGAAGCTGTTCGATGTGAAGAACGCCAAGGGTGTGCAGGCTGCGCCGAAACCGCGCAATCGTCGGGAGTCGAAGGTCATTGAACCTGAGACACTGAAGGACGCCGGCGAGCTTATGACCGAAGGCGAAGATCTCAACGACTGGCAGGAGTAAGACATGGCGAGCAAGGTCGACATCTGCAATATGGCGTTAACGAACCTGGGGTCCAAACAGACCATCCAGGATCTCGCTGCGGACACATCGACCGAAGCCCGCACCTGCAATCTGCATTATGACCAGGCGCTGCTGACAGTGCTGGAGGCAGCGAACTGGTCCTTTGCAACGACCACAGGCACGAGCGCATTGCTGTCTGCAACAGCGCCGGCTGACTGGAGCTACATGTATGCCTGGCCAGCCCTGGCCGTGCGCATCATCGAGATAGTGAACGGCTTCGCAGGCCGCACTTCGCGCCCGTTGAAGTTCAAGAAAACGATTTACAATGGGCAGAAGGTTCTGCTCACAGACACGTCCTCACCGACCTGGCGATACGTGTTCGAGAACACTGACCCGACGCTTTACAGCGCCGCGTTCATCGACGCCCTGTCTGCCCAGCTGGCGGCCAGGATTGCAATGCCCCTCACGCGCAAGCTGGATCTGCGTGCGAAGGCCCTGGCGGATTACTACAAGCTGGTTGGAGTTGCCTCCGCCCAGGATGCAAACGAGAGTTCAATAAATACAGAGCCGGACTACACGGCCGAATGGTTTACGGATCGGGACTACGACAGCGGGAACACAATCCTCACTGTCGATGCGGATGGCAATATAGCGGAAATTCCAGGTAGACTGTAATGAAAGTCGGACAACCCTCCTTCACGTCAGGGGAACTGGACCCGTCGCTGCACGCGCGAGCAGACCTCGCGTTGTACAGGACGGGTCTCGATACTTGTTACAACTACATGGTCATGCCCCAGGGCGGCGCACGCAATCGCCCGGGCACAGCCTACGTCGCCACTACGCGCAGCAGTGCGGTAGCCAGGCTTATCCCGTTCGCATACAACGACGATGACAGCTACCTGCTGGAGTTCACAGCGAACCGCATGCGCGTGTTCCGCAATGGCGCAGCGGTACTGCTGACTGAAACGCAACCAGCCTGGGCGACCTCGACTGCATACGTCCAGGGTGACATCGTATCGGACGGTGGCTCCTGGTACTCGTGCTTCCTGGGCCACACCTCCGCTGCCGCTGATGAGCCTGGCGTTGGCGCGAACTGGGCGCTGTACTGGATTCTGTTGACTGACGTAACCGGCGGCACCCTGTTCGAGATGTACCATCCCTACACGCAAGCCCAGCTTGACGTGATGGACTTCGAGCAGAACGCCGACACGATCATACTGGCTCACTACTCGCACGAACCTGCGAAGCTGTTGCGCAGCAATCACGATGCCTGGACGCTGACAGACCTCACATACACACCGGCCCAGCCCGCGCCCACCGGCCTGTCCGGATCTGGTGGTGCCGGCACCAGTTACAACTATGTCGTCACTGCGGTGAACGCGGAGAGCCTGGAGGAATCACTCCCCTGCACTTCCGCTACCAACCTGGAAGACGGCGGTACGCTGACATGGACAGATGCTGCAGGCGCGGGCAAGTACAACGTGTACAAGCAGGAGCAGGGCATTTATGGTTACATCGGCACGTCATCCGATGGCACAACCGGGTTCAAGGA
>QJVU01000573.1 GCA_003235605.1 Planctomycetota bacterium
GCTGGCGATCTCGCGTCTCGCGGTCCGGTTGAACGGCGTGCTGGGCATCGCCACCTTGCTGACGTTCCTTGCGTTCGGCACGCCCATCGTGTGCCTCTTCGCGGACGCGCCGGCGGCTGTCGCCGAGAATGTCCGTTACCTGCGCTACATGGCGGTAGCTCAGCCCTTCCAGGCCCTGCAGGTGGCGTGCGAGCACACGATGATCGGCGCCGGCATGACACTGCCGGTGATGATCGGCAGTGTGACCATGAACGTTCTGCGCATCCCGTTGGCATGGGCCATGACGTCCTGGTGGAGCCTCGGAGTCGGCGGCGTCTGGTGGGCGATCAACATCTCCTCCATAGGCAAGGGAGTGTGGATGTGGGTGCTCCACCGCCGACGACGATGGCTGCACGTCACCGTGTAGCCAATAAAGCCTCGTCGGCGCTTTATCAGGGTCCCGACACGGGTACCCTGCAGCCCATGGGACGCGCCCTCGCGGAGCTTTCGGACCTGGACCTTTCTCGCGACGTCGTTCCCGACGAGGAGTTGCGTCGCCTCGTGCCCCATGACCACGAGTTCCGGATGCTTGACGGCATCTGCCATCTCGACGTGGAGCGTGGCCTCGTGATCGGCTACAAGGACTTCGGCGCGGATGCGTGGTGGGCCCGGGGCCATGTGCCGGGGCGACCGATCATGCCCGGCGTGTTGATGATCGAGGGCTGTGCCCAGGCCGCGGCGGTGCTGATGAAGAAACGCGAGGGGCTCGGGCCGGAGAAGTTCATTGCCCTTGGCGGTGTGGACAGAGCGCGCTTCCGGGACGTCGTGATACCACCCGTGAGGATCCACTTCGCGTCGACGGTCGGGACCCGCGGCTCGCGCATGTTCCGATACCCGGCCCAGGCTCTCGTGGACCGTAAGGTGGTCATGGAGATGGAACTCCTGGGGGTGCTCATCTGAGCAGCTATCCCGACCTCGGTCCGCGACCTTTCCAGACTCCTGAGGACCAGGTCCCGTCTTCGCCCTCGATCAAGCTGCAGTTCCCGTTGCTGATCACGGCAGTGGTGGCGGCGGCCTGGGGGTGGTTCAGCTGGAACGCGTACTGGCAGAGCGATGACTTCCTCGCCCTGCAATACACCCAGAGCCTCGCGAACGCGTTCTCTGACTTCTGGGGAGCCCAGCTTGCCTTGCCGGCAGTGGCCTGCTTCTACCGGCCCTTGATCACCCTCAGCTGGGCCCTGGACGGTGCACTTGGCGCGGCCCCCCCGGACCCGCTGGTCAGCCACCTGCACAACGCGATTCTCCATGGCCTGAACGCAGCCCTGGTGTGCGTAGTCGTGCACCGCCTCATGAACCGCGGCCAAGGCGCCGCCTACGTTGCCGGCCTTGTCTGGGGACTGTCCCCGGCCCACGCCGGAGCGGTGGCCTGGGCCTCGGGCCGCACCGGCATCTACGCCACGTTCTTCATGCTGCTGAGCATCTGGTTCATGCTGCGGTGGATGGACGGCAGACATCGCACACGTCTCCTCTCCCTCGCATTCTTCGTGCTGGCGCTGCTGAGCAAGGAGCTGGCGATCGCGCTCCCGTTCGTCATCCTGGTGCTCGGCTACGGCATCGCCGACCCCCGATACCGCATGATCTCGGCTTGGCGCCACGGCTGGCCCTACCTGGCTGTATTCGTGACCTACGTCATCTGGCGGCTGGTCCTGTTCCACCAGATCGGGGGCTACGAGAGCGGTCCCCTGGCGCCCCTCGACGCCATCTCGGGTCTCGTCACCTGGCTCCTGCGCGTCGCGAACCCTCTCCAGTACGGCGGTTACGGCTACCTGGCGGAGCTCACCGGCATGGATCTTTCCTGGACCCGGTGGCTGGGCTACCTGCCCGTTCCCCTTGCCGCCATTGCGATGTTCCGGTGGCCCGACCGTGGCATGCTCATCGCCGTGGGCCTGCTTTGTCTGGTCTGTGCCGTCCCCACCTACGAGCACTGGGCAAGCACCCAGGACCTCAAGGAACTACGGCTCTTCTACCTGCCCGGGATCCTCGTCGCTGCGCTGGTCTCCTACAGCTGGCGTACCGGCGCGCTGGCTCTCTTGACCCTGCCGCTCCCCTTCCTGCAGCTTCAGCAGGATTACCGGGACACCTGGCAGGCGATGCGCACCCAGCACGAAGAGCTGCAGCGCTCCGCCAGCGACGACACCGGCCACGACACGTTCTTCGTCTGGGGCCTGGCCCGGCAGAACCAAGCCGGAACGGTGGTGGCATTCCACCTGGGCGTGGACCGCCTGCTGCGCCCACCCTTCGCTGGGGCAAAGCGCTGCATGGCGCTGAGACCCCTGGAGCCCCGTCCCGGCGCCTACCACCTGCCCTATGGCGATGTCGCCGGCGTTCCCTTCGGCCAGACCGTCAGCTTCCCCCGCCCGGGCATCATGGCCGGGCTTCCCCGAGCGTCCTTGGGGCACCTGGGCCTCGACTACCGGGGCCCCGAAGAGATCAGCCTCAGGGTGCTGGTGCAGATGTCCAAGGGCGAGGCCAACCCCTACGTGCGGATTCCGGGCAGGCGGGCAATGCGCTACCGAGTGACGGTCTTCACCGGCGGGGGCTACCTCACCACCTTCCTCGACGACGAAGCCCCGGCTGGCTCCGAGGACGGAATGTTCTCCATCAAGAGCCTGCTCGAGGCCAGCTACCGCCAGGGCGGCAAGCCGTACGAGATGGCCCTGGCCCTCAGGGTGCCCAGCACCTTGGACCTGGACCGGTCCTTCCCGGTGCTGGTGGAGTTGGACGAGAACGATCACGGCGGGAAGGACCGGCCCTTCGATCCCACCCATGCCAACCGGGAGCCTCTGGGCCTGCGACTGGACCGCCGCTATGGCAGGATGGTCAAGCCATGAACACCACGGCCAGGCTCACCAAGGAGCAGGTCCAGAATGCCCTGGCGGAGCTGCCGGGGTGGGACCTCGAAGACGGCAAGCTCCACCGCCGGCTGCGATTCCCCGACTTCAAGGCGGCCCTCGGGTTCATGGTCAGGGTCGGCTGCCATGCCGAGGCCAACAACCACCACCCGGAATGGCACAACGTCTACAACCGGGTGGAGGTGTGGTTGACCACCCACGACGCTGGCGGCCTCACCTGGAGGGACGTCGACCTGGCCCGGGAGATCGAGCGCTGCGCCGGGGCAGAATCCCCTCGCGGCACATCCGCGTAGCGCGGCACTTCCAGATAAAGCTTCCGCACCGTGCAGCGGGCACTAACATGGCCCGTTTCGACGGGAGGGTCGTTTTCTTCAGGTTCCGTTCCTCCGACCACTCTCTGACCAAGGAAAGCAACAACCCATGAGTCTACGTCTCGGCGACACTGCGCCCGACTTCACCCAGGAATCCACCCAGGGCACCATCAACTTCCACAAATGGCTCGGCAACAGCTGGGGCATCCTGTTCTCCCACCCGAAGGACTTCACGCCGGTGTGCACCACTGAGCTGGGCGAGGTAGCGCGCCTGAAGCCGGAGTGGGACAAGCGCAATATCAAGGTCATTGGCCTCTCCGTGGACAACATCTCGGATCATGAGAAGTGGTCCGCAGACATCGAGGAGACCCAGGGCGTCGGCGTCAACTTCCCGATTCTCGCCGACAAGGACCGCAAGGTGTCCCAGCTCTACGACATGATCCATCCGAACGTGAACGAGACCTTCACGGTCCGGTCGGTGTTCGTCATCGATGCCAACAAGAAGATCCGGCTGGTCATCACGTATCCCCAGACCGCGGGACGCAACTTCCAGGAGATCCTGCGCACCATCGACTCCATGCAGCTGACCGACAAGTTCAAGGTGGCCACGCCGGTGAACTGGAAGAAGGGTGAGGACGTGATCATCGTCCCGACGGTAACCAACGAGGAAGCCAACAAGCTCTTCCCCAAGGGCTACAGGGAGATCAAGCCCTACCTGCGCACGACCCCGCAGCCCAACCTGTGAGGCGAGCGCCTGTCTGGACCCTGATCATGTCCCTGGTGATGGGCGTCGTCCTGCCTGCACCCCACCTGTGCGGGCAGGACGAACCCACGTCACGCCGCAGGCAGCGGCAGCCCCGCGGGCATGAGACCCCCCAGGAAGAGCTGATCGCTCGCAAGGCCGCAGCCCTGGAGAAGCCGTTCTGCCGCGCCGCCACCTGGCACACCGACTTCAGCGCCGCCAAGGCCGAGGCCAGGCGCACCGGCAGGCCGATCTTCGCCTACTTCTCCCGATCCTACTGGCCCTGACCCCCCTGCGAGGCGCTGGAGAGGCGTGTCCTCGCCACCCGGGAATTCGTGGAGTTCTCCAGGGAGGTGGTGCTCTACCACCACCTCACCACCCATGTCGAGGGCGACAAGGACCAGGAGCTCCTTGCCCTCCTCTCCGATCGGGTGGCGTTCCCGACGGTGCTCTACCTGACTCCGGAAGGCAAGACCCTCCACAAGCATGTGGGAGACCGCACGACCCGCTCCTTCAGGAAGGAGATTCGCGGCTACTACCGGCTCCACCTTGCCAGGAAGGACCTGGCCGCCGGAAAGCAAGAAGCGCAGCTACAGGTCCTGGAGAACCAGCTGCACCTGGGCCTGCTGAAGCATGAAGAAGCCCTGAAGAGCTTTCGGGCTCTCGACCAGAAGCTGCTCCGCAGCCATCCCAAGGAGGCCGCGATGATCCGCCAGGCGCTGGTGCATCTCGAGGCGAAGGAGGTGTACTTCGGCATCGTCAAGGGCAAGGCCTCCGCCGACCGGGACCGGAATCGGGCCAGACGCGCCCACCAGATGCTCCAGGCCAACCACATTCCGATGGACACCGACGCCTGGCGGTTCTGGAAGCTGCTGGTCCTCCACGCCGAGACGACAGGATCGAAAGAGCTCTTCGACCGTGCTGCCAGGGAGTACCTCCGCCTCGCGGAAGACAAGATGTCCGCCGCCGAGAAGGAACGGATCGAGTCGCTCGCGCAGAAGCTCCGCTGACGCGAGCGTTATCTCCCTTCCGGCTTCTGTTTCACAGCTCGCAGAACCACCCGCTTGTCTCGCAGGCCGGACTCGGGCACGACGAGGTCGTCCGTCGTCCACGGGATCTTGCTGCGGTTCACGAACCGGTAGGTGCCCGGAGCGACTCCTGGGATCTCGAACGTGCACCTCTCGCCGTGGCGGTGCACCGGCCCCCAGATGTAGTGGCCGTGGTCCTGAAACACCAGCCACGTGGGCCGATGCCTGGTGGCGAGCTTCTTGCCAGCCTCGTCCAGGCCGCTCACGTCGTATTCCACCTCGCCAACGATCTCGATCACGGGCACGGCGCGGATTCTCACCGTGGCGGCCGAATCGCCATACAGGTTGATGTTCGTGGGTGGGAACACCCAGCTGGCCTGACGGCCGGCGCCAGCGCGCACGCGGTAGCGACCTTCCGGGAGGTTCTCCAGCAGGACGCTGCCGGTGGCATCGGTGATGGCTTGGATCTTCACATGGCCTTGTCGCCGGCCCTGCGTGGCAAGCTGGCTGCTGACCTCCACCAGCAGGCCAGGCAACGGGTTGCCCGCCGGATCCGACACTTCGATGCGGCCCCTTGCCGGCGTGACATCCAGGTGCAGCGTCTCCTGGCCACCGTCCCTGACCGTGATCTGCCCCTCCCAGAGATGGTTCATGACGAGGCCGGCGGTGGGCATCCCCACTCCGATCCAGTGCCTGCCGTCCGCCAGCCCTGAGAGCGCGAAGCTGCCAGTGGCGTCCACCGTCGCGTGGCGCCCACCGGACCAGGTCTCCACCCAGGCTCCCACTGCTGGCCTGCCGCCGATGTGGACGGTACCCACGAGGCTGCCCCGCCCCCTCGACTGGGTGTCGTCGCTCACCTCCATGTGGAGGAACGTCGTGGAGCCAGCGGTGACCGTGACCTCGCGCCGGGCTCGGGAGCGGAACGGGGTGCCGCCG
>QJVU01000545.1 GCA_003235605.1 Planctomycetota bacterium
GGGGTCCTTCCATCTGGTCCCGACGCTCCCCATGGACGTCGATGTGCACGAGATCCCGGCCCACGGAGAGGAGCCGGTCCACTACCACCACGATCTGCGCTTCCTGCTGGTGGCAGGCCCGGGCCAGCAACTCTGCCTCACCCACGAGTCCAAGGACCTCCGCTGGTTCCCCATGCGCGACCTGGAAGCCGTGGTGACCGAGAAGAACCTGCTGCGCCTGGGGCACAAGGTCAGGGATTGGCTGGGATCCCGACGCGGGGTTGGGCACCACCGGGATTGTGGCCGATAATCCCCGCGCCGATGAACCGGTCTCCCCTGGTCACGCTGCCCGTCCTCCTTGCCTGGCTGGCCCTCTGCCTGCCGTGGCAGATCTGTGAGAGCGACTGCCGCACCGCGGTGGTGGGGGGGTGGCAGCACGACTGCCATCTGCCTGCGGCCCTTGGCGGCTGTGCCGGCCATTGCCACGAGGAGGGCCGGGACAACGATCCTGGCAGCGGTGGCCACCAAGGGGACGACCGCGACGGCAGCCACACGAAGATCCGGATCCCTGTGAGCGAGCCCGGGCCGGCAGACAACGGTCCGCAGCTGTCGCCGCCTTGTTTCGGAGTCTGCGGTTGTGCACTGCCCGAGACGAAGGGTCTGCCCGAGAGGATCTTCACGCGCTGCACGGGACCACCGGGCAGTGTGAGGCGCACGCTATCCAGGATCCGCTCCGTGGTCCTGCTCCTGTGATCACGACGGCTGCCGCCGCCGTTGTGACTTCACAGGAGAACCCATGACCCGTAGTTACCTTCTGATCCTCTCTTGGTCTTGTCTTCCGCTCCATTTCGGTTGCCAGGCCTATGTGCCCCGGCCGTTGGATCCCGCGGCCATCCTCGAGCAGCTGGAGCGCACGCGCCAGAACCCAGGGCTCTTGCCAGCTGCCGGCAAGGAGTCGGGCAAGGACCCCGACCAGGAGTTGGAAAGCCCTCCCTTCACCCTCGAGTGCGCCGCCGCATGGATGGGTCAACATGGACCTGAGGTGCGTGAGACGCTCGCGGAGTACCGAACCGCCCTGGCCCGGGCCAGGATCAAGACCCCGCTGCCGAACCCGGTCCTCGAGGTAGGAGCGGAGTACGGGTTCGGCTCCGACGTGAGCAAGGCCAGGGTAGTGCCGTTCGGAACCATCGGGTTCCAGATCCCCACGGGCGGGCGCCTGGACCGGCAGGACCAGCTCAACATGGCCGAAGCCGAGGTCGCCCGGGTGACCGCGATCAGTCGACACCGGGAGATCTACCTGCGGCTGCGCCAGCTGTACACCAGCCTGGCCACCGCTCGCAGGCGTGAGGCGGTCCGGAGTGAGATCGCCGCCGCAGCGGAGCGCTCGGTGGAGGCGGCACGACTCCTGGTGGAGGCGGGCCATGCGACCGCGTCGGATGTCGCTCTGTTCGAGTTGGAGCACGCTCGCAGCCAGGTGGATGTTCTGAACAGCCAGCTCACGACGGCGGCGGTGGAGTCAGCCCTGGCGACCATGATCGGGATCCATGCCAGACACTTCGCTCGCCTGCCGGAAGATCCGTTGCCGCGGCTTCCGGATCGCTTGCCGCCCCTCGATTCCCTCAAGGAGAAGCTGGTGGCCCACCATGCAGAGCTCGCCCGGCTGCGCGCAGGCTACGCCGCCTCCGAGCAGGCACTGCGTCTCGAGATCGCGAAGCAGTACCCGGACCTCGGCATCGGACTGTCGGGACGCGGCGAGGTGGGTGACCGGAAGACGGTTCTGGGTCTCCCTCTCGGCATCGAGCTGCCCTTGTTCGACCGCAACGAGAGAGGCATTGCCCAGGCGGAGGGCCACCGCGAGGAGTTTCGCGCCAGGTACGTTGCGGCAGCCGGTCGCGCCCTTGCGGCCCTGGAACACGCCTACCGGGTGGCAGGCCTCGCCGGCAGGACCAGGCGGATTCTCCGGCAGAGGATCTTCCCGAAGGCCCAGAACAGCATCGAGCTTTCGCGGCGGGCTCTTTCAGCCGGCTCCGGTGACGTGCTCCGCCTCCTGGACTCGGAACGCAGCTTCCGTCAGGTTCAGATCGAGACCCTCGAGGCGGAGCTGGCGGAGTACGTGGCGTGGTCGGCGTTGGAACAGGCGGTGGGCTTCGTGTTGCTGGAGTTCCCCGGCGAACCGGGAGAGAAGGACGGCGGTGCGCCGGAAGAACTGAAGTGGAGCCTGGAGGAGGGCGCCGACGATGAGCAATGACAGATGGCAGCTTGTCGTTGCGGCCGTCGCTTTCACCCTGCTGGGTCTGGGTGGTGGCTGGTTCGCGGCGCGCCAGACCGATTCGGGAGCAGAGCATGGCCATGGGAGTGGGGGCGCCGAGAGAGATCGGCGGCAGCCGCTGCCGCCGGCGACACTCCGGAACCTGGGCGTCACCGTTGGCGCCATCCGACCCACCACCTTCGTCCGCTACCGGGAGATCCCCGCGGTGGTGGTGGCGACGCCGTTCACCGAGCAGCCTGTCTATGCGCCCATCGGCGGACGCGTGCTGGAGGTGACCGGAGAGCCCGGTCAGGTGGTCGCCGCGGGAACGACGGTGGCGGCGCTGGTCCGGGAGCCGATCCCGCGGCCCACGCTCACCTTGACCGGGGACATCCTCAAGCCCGCCACCGAAGAGATTCACAGGAGCGTCGTGGAGCTCCGCAAGGCCAAGGAGGAAGTCCGGATTGCGCGCACCGAGCTCGAGCGGGTGGAGAAGTTCACCGGCAAGGTCGCTGGCCAGGAGTACCCGATCCTGCCCAAGCAGCGGGCCATCGACCTCAGGTATCAGCTGAGCCGGGCACAGAAGGCCTTTGAACGTGCAGACCTGGAGCTCAAGAAGCACGGGTTCTCGGATCAGCAGATCGAAGCTGTGGCTGCTGGCAGCGCGATCCCGCGGCTCTCCGAAGCAAGCTGGAAGCGCGCCTTGGAGCGCAACGGGCTCTGGCCGAGTTCGGCAGAGGATCTGCATGGGAGCCTGCCACCCGGGATGCGCAACCTCCCGTGGGCCATCGCCACCGTGGGCGAGCTGGCCGCAAGCGGGCTGGCGACGCCCGAGCTGACCGGTTGGCTGCGGAAGACCCCCGGCGCCGGGGAGCGCTTTCTGGAGCTCGGCGCCATGCTGCAGAGAGGCTACAGCCTGTCGGACCTGCAGCGTCTCTACCGTCTGAACGCCCTGGGTGCCGTGGTCCAGGTGGCGGCTCCCGGGGTCGGCGATGTCGGCGACGTCGCCGAAATCCCCGACTGGGATGTGCACGAGATCCTCGTCAAGCCCGGTGCCAGGGTCGAGGCCGGGACACCCTTGCTGACCCTGCTGAACCCACGAACCATGTATCTCAAGACCGAGCCGGTGGGAGGGGAGGTGGCCGATCTGCTCCGGGCAATCGCCAAAGGGGTCCTGTGCCGGGCGCGGCCGCTGATCGCCGGATCCGGACCCGAGCTCGAAGGCCTGACGATAGGTTTCATCACTGGCGACGACAGGGCCGGCGACAACAGGACGGGCCAGAGCGTTGCCTACGCGGACGTCAAGAACGAGCCGCTGGCTGCGCATGGCTCGGAGAGGGGCAGACGTCGAAGTTGGCAGCTGCGCAGGGGCTTGAAGTACGTCCTGAGGATCCCGGTGGAGCAGTGGGAGAACGTCTACGTGCTGCCGAGCGATGCCGTGACCGACGACGGTCCAAACAAGGTCGTCTTCCTCCAGGATGGCGAAGCGTTCCGCCCGGTCAGGGTGGAGGTCAGACATCGCGACCACGAGGTCTGTGTCATCCCGATCAACGAGCACACCCGCATCTTCCCCGAGGATCCGGTGGTGCTTCACGGTGCCTTTGCCCTGGGCCTCGCCCTCACCTCCGGAGGGGACAAGCTCGACCCTCATGCCGGACACAAGCACTAGGGGAGCCAACGGATGCTGAACTGGATCCTCGGAGCCTCGCTCCGCAACAAGCTCGTGGTGCTGATGGCGTCCCTGGGCGTGGCGGTCTACGGCCACTACGTGATGTTCCGGATGCCGGTGGATGTGCTTCCGGACCTGAACCGGCCGGTGGTCACGATCCTGACCGAAGCCCACGGTCTGGTGCCCGAAGACGTCGAACTGCTCGTGACCTGGCCGATCGAGCAGGTCATGAACGGCGCCACGGGGGTCTACCGGGTGCGCTCGGCGAGCGGCATGGGCCTGTCGGTCGTCTGGATCGACTTCGAGTGGGGCACCGACATCTACCGGGACCGTCAGATCGTCGCCGAGAAGTTGCAGCTGGCGATCCCGAACCTCCCTCCAGGGATCAAGCCGATGATGGCGCCGATCAGCAGCATCATGGGGCAGATCCAGATGCTGGGCTTCCAGAGCCGTTCCGGAACCACCAACCCCACCGAGCTGCGGCGCATCATCGACCGGGACCTCCGGCCCCGCATCATGTCGCTCTCCGGCATTGCGCAGATCGTGAGCATCGGTGGCCAGCCTACCGAGCTTCAGGTCATCGTGGACACCGACAAGCTCCGGACGTTCGGGGTCACGCTGCCCGAGCTGGACGACGCGGTGCGCAAGGCGAACGTGAGCATTGCCGGCGGCTACCTCAACATCGGCACCAAGG
This sequence comes from Planctomycetota bacterium, assembly GCA_003235605.1. The sequence continues at coordinate 4,591 of QJVU01000545.1, forward strand.
GACCGCTGGTGACCGTGCCGGGCCTGGTGCACCAGAGCCGCGAGCTGGGACAGGCCATCGTGCGCCCGGATCCTGTCCGGCCGGTTCGGGTCGAAGACGTCGCCGAAGTCATACTGGGCCCCGCCGCGATCCGCACCGGTGATGCCGGAATCAACGGCCGCCCCGGCGTGATCATGGTCATCCTCAAGCAGCCGGGTCAGGATACCGTCAGCCTCACGGACCGGATCAACGCCGAGCTGGACGAGATCCAGAAGGAGCTTCCCGAGGACGTCGTCATCATCAAGGATGTGTTCCAGCAGGCGGCGTTCATCCACCGGGCGATCGACAACGTGCTGGCCGCGGTCCGGGACGGGTCCATCCTGGTGGTCATCGTCCTGTTCCTCTTCCTGCTGAACTTCCGCACGACGCTCATCACCCTGTCGGCGATCCCGATGTCGGTGGCTATCGCCGCCATGGTCTTTGCGGCATTTGGCCTGAGCATCAACACGATGACGCTCGGCGGCCTGGCAGTCGCCATCGGTACCCTGGTGGACGACGCCATTGTCGGAGTGGAGAACGTGTTTCGACGGTTGCACGAGAATGCCACCGCGAAACAGCCGCGGCCAGTCCTGGGCGTGGTCTTCAGCGCGTCGAGCCAGGTGCGGAAGCCCGTGACCTACGGGACGCTCCTGGTCTGCGTGGTGTACCTGCCACTGTTCGCTCTCACCGGCATCGAAGGGCGGTTGTTCGCTCCCATCGGGATGGCCTTCGTGACGAGCGTCCTGGCATCGCTCCTGGTCGCCCTCACCCTGACACCGGTCCTGTGCTACTACCTCCTGGGGATGCGCAAGGTCGAGAGCCGTGAGTACGGCAGCTGGCTCGTCAGGCACCTGAAGTCGAGCGTCGCCAAGGTCGTGGGCTTCAGCATCGCCCGACCTGCGGAGATCCTCGCCGTCGTCCTGGCGCTGGTCCTGGTCTGCATCGTGATCTTGGTCACCCGGGGGTCCACTTTCCTGCCGGACTTCAACGAGGGCTCGGCCCAGGTCAACCTGGTGCTGCCGCCGGACACCAGTCTCGAGACCTCGGATGCCTTCGGTCGGCGTCTGGAGAAGATGCTGAGGGACGTGCCCGGCATCCAACATGTGGGCCGGCGGACCGGCCGCGCCGTCGGCGATGAGCATGCCATGCCCGTGAGCGTGACCGAGGCGATCGTGACCTTCGAGCCCGGATCGGCGCGCGGGCGAGAGGATTTCGTCGAGGAGATCCGCGACCGCCTGGCCCAGGAGTTCCCGGGGGTTGCGACATCGACGGAGCAGCCGCTGGCCCACCTGCTCAGC
>QJVU01000541.1 GCA_003235605.1 Planctomycetota bacterium
CCGTTCGCATGAACTTCTCCCGCTCCTTGTCGAGCTTGTCGTAGGCCTCCTGGAGCTTCTTTCTCTCATCCCGTGAGAGCGTCGTGCCAGCGGGGCGTTCGAAAGCATCGCTCACTTCTGTCTGCTTCTTCTCCCATGCAGCGAGCTTGGTCAGGGTCGTTTTCTCATCGAGGCCCTTTGCGGGGTAGTTCACGGTCACGGAATCGCCCACGAGGATGTCGAGCGTGCCGTCGCCGTTGATGTCGTCGACCCAGACGCGGGTGTCCGTCTGGGGTCCGGTGAGGTGTGCATCGCCCAGCTTGGTCTTCCCGTCCCCATACCCAACCGCCGGAATCAGCGCCACCGGCTGGCTGAACTTGGCCTCCTTGGCCGAGCCCCGGTTGGTGCACAGGAACACGCCTCCCACGGACGAGCCGCTGATCAGATCCAGGTCACCATCGCCGTCCCAGTCCACGAAGAAGGGGTCGCTGTGGCTCTGGACCATGAGCGGCCTGCCATCCGCGGTCAACTGCGTCGGCATGGGAGCGAAACGGCCCTTGCCCTCTCCAGCGAAGACCCAGAAGGAGCCGGAGAAGTTGCCGGAAACGATGTCCAGCTTGCCGTCGCCGTCCAGGTCCACGGCGGTGGGCCGGGTGCAGATCCGGTCGGTGATCGGCTCCTTGCCGGCCCCGAATGTCACTCCCCAGACCCTGGTCGGCTTCTTGCGCCGCAAGATCAAGGGCTCGCCGTCCGTGCCCTTGAGGACCTCCGCCTTCTTGAAGGTCCCCTCCTCGGTCCCCCACAGGACCTGGAACAGACCCGCCATGTCCCGGTCCATGCGGGAGTAGGATCCCGAGAGGATGTCTATGTTGCCGTCACCGTTGACGTCCACGAACTGTGGAGTCGAGCTGGTGCATCACCAGACGCCGGGCACCTCGGCCACCTTGCCCTCGGCCTTCAACCACTCCCCCTTCGCGAGCTTGCCGTCCCCGAGGTTCCGGTAGACCTTCATCTTGCCATCGGCAAACTGACCCACGACCAGGTCCTTCCTGCCGTCGCGGTCTACGTCAGCCCAGCAGGGAGAGGCAAAACCGGGGTACTCGGTCTTGATGTACTCCCCGTCTGCCTGCAAGCGGACCGGAGCTTCGAACTGGGCTCGTTGGGCCCCTTGCGCCCCCTGACGGACGTGCGTGGCGGAGATCGGGGCGACGGTCACGCCCACGGCGAGGCACGCCGGCAACGCCGTCGTTGCGAGGATGGTCTTCAGCATTGGATTGGCCCTCCGTGCTGGGCGAAAGGAGTCGTCGAAGGCGGTGCGAGACGCAAGCGGGCGATCATAGCCGACCGGAACCGCACCAGTCGGGAAAAAGCGCCCGGCCAGCCGCTGACCTTGCAGCGAAACAAGGCCGACGACGTGCACGAGGTGACAGGCCGGACTGGCTGGGTAGAGTTGTCCCCTACATGCCCCCCAACGCATCCCACAGGCACGTCGCCTTCCTGCGAGGCATCAATGTCGGTGGCAGGAACAAGGTTCCGATGAAGAAGCTGGCGATGATGTTCGAGGAGGTCGGATGTACCGACGTGTCCACCTACATCCAGAGCGGCAACGTGGTCTTCACCGCCAGGAGCATGCTGGTCCGGAGGTTGCCGGAGTTGATCACCGGGGCTCTCCTGAAGGGGCTTGGCGTCAAGGTGCCCGTCGTCGTCCGCTCGGCGTCTGAGCTGAGCAACGTGCTCAACAACAACCCGTTCCTGCGCCGCGAGAGCGCCAAGCCGGAGCATCTCCACGTGGGGTTCCTGGCCACACTCCCGGCGCCGTCCCGGGTCTCGGCTCTGGACCCGACACGCAGCCCCGGCGATACCTTCGAGGTCCTGGGGCGGGAGATCCACCTCTGCTGTCCAGGCGGTATGGCACGCACGAAGCTCACCGTGACCTATTTCGACAGGGTCCTGGGCACCGTGACCACGGTACGCAACTGGCGCACTACACAGAAGCTCGCTGAGCTTTCCGGCGCGGCGTTCTGCTAGCCTTGGGGCTCACGGCCACAGGAGTAGGCGGTGTTTCGTTCCTCAAGGTGTAATTGGAAGTGATTGGCTACGGAGACCCCCATGTCCGCAGAAGTCGTCGTCCACGGTTTCGAAACCTCCAACAACATGAAGGTACGGGTGGCCCTGGGCTACAAGGGCATCCCCTACCGGTTCCACACCATCGAGCCCCACAACCGGGAGGAGGTCGTGAAGATCTCTGGCCAGCACCTGACACCGGTGCTGGTGCACAAGGACCGCGTGGTCTTTGACTCCGCGGCGATCCTGCGCTACCTGGACGTGACGTTCCCGGAAACCGAGCGGTTGTTCGGACGCAGCCACGCCGAGCAGTGGGAGATCGAAGACTGGGAGCTGTTCGCCCGCGCCCAGCTCGCCGGTCCGATGATGGATGTGGTCCACCGCCGGGTGTACGGCAAGACCGTGGATGACACATTGCTGGATCGGTGTGCGACAGCCTTCGCCGGGGCGGTGGCACGATTGGCGGAACGCATGGAGGGCCGGAAATGGCTCGTCGGGGGCACGATGTCGGCAGCCGACATCACAGCTGCCGCGGTGATGTTCCGCGTCCAGGCCGCGGCGATCCTCCCCCTTCCACCCGAAGCCGACGCCCTTTCCAATTGGATGCGCACGGTCATGGCTTTCGACGGCAAGTGCAGGACGGAGTAGGCGAGGTTTCCGCGTCCTTCAGGCAGTGGGTAACACCGAACCCACGTGGGCGAACAGGAGCCTCGAGATCAAGATGACTTCCGGTGTGACGCCATCTGGTGGAGCATCACCACGTTGCCGTCAGGATCCGCGAGCCGCCTAGCTGCCTTCGCGACAGAAGCACGACCCCTTGATCTGCACCGTGGCGTCCGCCCAGGCTTTTTCGAACTGCTTGCGCACGGCAGCAGCCTCGGGGGAGTTGCGGCGCTCCAGGCACTCGGCGAGGCCGTGTAGGGACCAACCGTTGTCCGGGTACCGCTTCAGGTCCTGCCGGTAGCAGGCTTCCGCTTCGGCGACCTTACCGGACGACAACAGCAAAGCACCGAGTGCGTGGCGGGTGGGCATCATCCACGGGTTCGGTTCGCTGTACTTCAGGTTGTCCTCCGCCGCAACAGCCGCACGGAGGTGCTCGAAGGCAGCGTCGTATTCACCCGCCTTGAAGGCAGTCTCGCCAAGGAGCAGCTCACGGGCCACCTGCAGGACCTCCTGAGCAGGGACTATGAACACCATTTGGTCCGCCGGCACCTGGGCGGCGGCCTTCTCGAAGGCAACTGCCTCGGCCCTGGCTTCCCCGATCCGTCTGAGGTTGGCATAGGCAACGCCGCGGCCGTAGTGCCACATGGCGACGGCATAGGGCTGATCTTCCCTGGGGCAGGGAACCTCGAGGGCCTTGATCCACTGGCCGAAGCGCAGGTGCACGTGCACGTCCATGACCAACCACTCGGCAACGCCGGGGTCGCTGAGGAAGGACTCGGGCAGATCCCGCATGAGGGCACGGCAGGCTTCCAGAGCCTCTTCGTAGCGGCCGCGGAACATCGCGGACCAGACGATGAAGTGGTTGTTGTGGGCGTGATAGGTGTGATAGATGCCCTGGGTACCCACCTTGGCAAAGTAGTCACGGTCCAGCTGTGAGGCCCTCTTGTTGCACTCCACCGAGTCCTTGAAGCGACCCACCTGCACATAGATGTGCGCCGGCATGTGCACCATGTGTCCAATACCAGGGACCAGCTTGCCCAGGCGATCCGCGGCGGCCTCGGCCTTGGCGGGCTCCGCAGAAGGCTCGATGACGTGGATGTAGAAGTGGTTGGCGCCCGGGTGGTTGGCGTCCAGCTCCAGAACCCGTTCCAGGGTGGCGACGATGGTCGGTGTATCGCCACGCTTGGGTTGGCGCACCTTGGTCCAGTAGTCCCAGGGGTGCAGGTTCATGAGGGCGTCCGCGTAGAGAACGCCGATGTCCCCGTCCTCCGGGTACTTCTGCCACAAGGCCGCCATCGCGTCGGCGTAGGCCTGGTCCAGGTGCTCGCGGTCCTTGGGGGGTGGGTTCGCAAAACGTCTGGCCAGGGCCCCGATCAGATCCTGCTCCACCTGGGTGGCCCCGCCGGCATGCTGCTGCGCCTTCTGGATGGCCTCGAAGGCACGCTTGCCGGCCGCGGCGTCCATGGGCAGGTTGATGTTCGGCGCCAGGGCATAGGCCTGGCCCCAGTAGGCCATGGCACAGCCCGGGTCGATCCGTGCTGCCTCCTCGAACGAGCGCACTGCTTCGTCGTGGTTGAAACCAAAGCTGAGGGCAAGTCCCTGGTCGAAGTAGCGCTGCGCCAGGGGGTCCTTGGTCGTCACCTTGCGGCTGTGGCTGCCCATTCCGTCGAACAGCAGGGCGCGCGGGGTCGTGCACCCCGCAACTAGAGCAGCGGCAGAGAGAGACAGAACGAGCTTGAGAGACTTGGGAGTGGCGGCAAACATGGCTTCAGACATTCGAGCAGGATTCCCGGGCCGAACGTCACTCTGTTTGTCGTTTTTTCTATCCGCTCCGCGGCTAGATTCCGCCGTCGTGAAGCTCTCGGACCTCTGGGACTACGTCGCCCTCCGACGCCTCGTCAAGAACCCCGGCAAGGTCGCCCTGTTCCGCAAGGACCGCAACCCCGACCACGAGCTCGTGGTCGAGATGCGCGATCAGCCCCCCCTCTACCTGCGAGGCGGTCGCAGCGACTTCCACATGTTCCAGCGCATCTTTCTGCGGGACGAATACCGGCTCGGAACGCTGCCGGCTGGCGGTCTTGGCTGCGTGGTGGACCTGGGCGGCAACGTGGGGATGTTCGCGGCGCGTGTCGCACCGGAGGCACGGCGGGTCGTCAGCTGCGAGCCGCTCCCCGTCAACCTGGAGCGGCTTCACAAGAACACCCGGGCCCTTGACAACATCACTACCGTGCCGGCGGCGGTCGCCGGACAGAGCGGCACCCTGACGCTCTACGCGCCGCGCTTGGACAAGATGAGCGGCGCGTTCTCGGCCTACGCCGACTCCGAACAGTTCAACCTGGACGTATCCTGGGAGGTGCCCGCCGTCACCCTTGCCGAGCTCTTCAACACCCACCGAGTGACCCACTGCGATCTCTTGAAAGTGGACATCGAAGGCTCGGAGTACGACGTCCTCCAGGCGACGGACGATCGCACCTTCAGTTGCATCGACCGGATCCACGGCGAATACCACAACGTCGGGCCCGAGAAGGCACGCAACCGCTGGGAGACGCTGGAGGCCCTGCTCCGATCCCAGGGCTACTCCGTGGACGTGACCCACCATCGCCACAAGCCGAACTACGGCATGTTCTACGCCCGCCGGGTGTAGCTGCCGCCGCTCAGGCGGACACCAGACCGTTCTTGCAGCGGATCGGTCGCCGCATCCTGTAGTACGTCTCGTTGTCCCTGCGACCCACCGACTTCATCGGGTGCCACATGTGGAACACGTCGTTCCGCGTATAGAGCACCTTCACCTTCGGCCTCGGTCGCAGGCGCATCAGCCGATCCCGGAGATCGCTGTCCTCGCCTTGATAGGGCCACCGGAACACCTCATCGAAGCCGTTGATCTCCTCGAACAGGTCCCGGTCGACAGCCATGTTGAGGCCGATGGTCTTGGGACGGTTCTTGCGCCGGAGCAAGGTGCCCCACTCGCTCTTGCGCTTGAACCGCCGGAGCCACTTGCGTTGCCATGGCTCGATGAAGGACTCAAAGGCGCCGGACTCGACATCCTCCTCGGTGAGCAGCTCGGTGACTTCCCGGCTCCAGCGCACCGGGCCGCCGACGTGGAAGCTACGCGGCTCGAAAACCCCGAGATGGCGTTCCACGAAGTGCGCTGGGGGAATGCAGTCGCCGTCGCTGAAGATCAGCAGGCGCTC
>QJVU01000408.1 GCA_003235605.1 Planctomycetota bacterium
CCAGCGGGCCCTCGACGAGCTGGCGATCGCGTGTGGAATGGATGCCCGCTTCCGCAAGCTGCTCGAGGAAGAGAAGGATCTGGAGTCCCTACACGACGATCCGGCGTTCAAGGCACTGCTGCTCAAGAAGCGCTCTGGCTGAACCGCCGAATCCCGACACGTGCCGGGTCAGCCTTGTCACCGACCCCGAGGGGGCCGTGTCGATACTGCTCGGCGGCGCTCGGGCGGCGTCGCGGTGGAAACAGCAGATCCCTCCGTCGCCACATCCTCCTCACGCAGCTCGCGCAGAATCAGGTCGTAGACAACAGGAGCATCCGTGAGGCCGGGTAGTCCGTCCGTGTCAACGGGAAGACCTGGCTGCAGGAGAGTGCCCAGGATCGCCTTTTCGGGCGTTCGCTTGGTCGCTGTGCTGGCCATTGCAGGGCCCTCCATCGGCGCACAGGTCCCCGGGCTGTAGCTCTTTCTGCTGACCTCCTTCTCAGCGCAACGCCTGTGGCTCCGTCTGGCCCTTGAGACGGGGACCTAGGAAACGGTATGCCAGCAGGAGCAGGAGGATGGCGGCGAATGCGGACACTACTCCGACCGCACCGGTCCAGATGACGTCCTCCACGGTCTTGCGGGTCTCCTTGCCGGCGCCTGCGACCCGTCCCTCGAGGCGTTCGTCCGTGATGAGCTGTTGGAACGCCGACAGCGTTTCCTGCAGCTCCCCGGCCATGGTGGTGATGGACCGAGCCGTCTGGTCGTAGTCCAGGATATCGAAGGGTCTGTCCCTCTCGTCTGGCCCGCTCTTCGCTGACTCCTCCCTCAGGAAAGCGACGAGCTTCTGGAAGGTCTGCAGCGTGGTCTCGACCTTCTGCGCCATGACCTCGATGCTCTTGGCCGCCCGGTCGTACGTCGCGCCGACCTGGTCGAGGGACGCGGAGGCTTCCGTGACCTTGCCGAGGGTAGCTTGCACCTCTCTGAGCTTGGGGTCGAGGCTTGCGAACGCCTGCTCCAGCTCCTTGCGCACCCTTGCAGGCAAGGTCTGCGCTGTCTTCGCTACTTCTCCGACGCTGACCCCCGCTTCGGAAACGCTTGCGGTTGCCTCCTTGAGCAGCTTGGAGTCGCCAAGGTCGTACTGAAGGAGCTCCAACCGCCAGCCCAGGCGATCGGGCATGAATTCCACGACGTCGGTGAAGCGATCCGCCACCTTGCCAAAGGCCAGGATCGCCTGGGCCCCCTCGCCCAGCCCCTTGCCGAAGTCCCCAAGGGGATTCAGGGAAAGCGTCGGTAGCCAGGAGAACATGCCCTCCCTCTCCTGTGGCGTCGCCTCCGAAGGTTGCACGGCAGACCGGACGTAGCCGCCCGAGATGGGGTGCTTGCGCGCGAACGCATAGACCTCGTCCCGGATCGCAGCGTAGTTCTTCTCCTTGATCTCCTCGACCATGAAGGCCTCTACCTGCACCAGGAGGTTCTTCGCCACGTCGACCGCTATCGGCTGCTGGGGGCCAAACTCGTTCCTTCCCTCCCCCTCGGTGAAGTACGCGACCAGCTGGACGCTGAGGGTCCACAGGTCGACCATCGCCTCCGCGGGCCGGTCGAACCACAGCAGGCGTCGCACGCTTTCGATGGCCCGCATCCGGTAATAGACCGAGTTCCGTTTGACGTTCAGGTCGTCAGAGGCCTGGGCGATCCGGCGGCCACCCTCTTCGACAACCCCTGCGAACGTCTGTATCAACTCGCGCAGGCTTTGCCATCGCCGGGTCAGGGCCTTGCGATCTGCTTCGGCCTGCTGTGCCCTGCCGGGGTGGAGCAACGTGCAACCCCCAAGGACCATGCAGGCCACGACGACGACACGGAAAGCCGGAAAGCCGGGTCTTGGCATCGGAGGGTCCTCCTCGGTTTTCTGGTCAACCCGGAGAGAATCGCGGCGTTGGAATCGTGGGCCCTGCAGGATTCGAACCTGCAACCAACCGGTTATGAGCCAGCTGCTCTGACCATTGAGCTAAGGGCCCCGCGTCGAGCCTATAGAATCGCGCCATAGAATCCCATGGCGATGGCCATGGGTTAAGGGCCCTTTCGATCGTGGCGATCCCCGAGAGCGTATTCCTGGCAAAGCTCATCGAGCTGGAGGACTCGATCGCCGGGGCGGTCCGCAGGGCACAGGCCGGGCAGTCGGTCGAGCAGCTCAGCCGGAGGGCGCGCGACGGGGAGGGCGATACGGTCTTTGGAATCGATGTCGCCGCCGAGGAAGCGCTGCTGGCATTCTGCAGGGCCTGGGGAGGGTCCGCATCCTTTCGGCTGGTTGCCGAGGGCATCGAACCGGCAAGCGGCCGCGTGTTCGGCTCCGGTAGGCCCGAGTTCTTATTGGTCGTGGACCCCATCGACGGCAGCCGTGGCCTGATGTTCGACAAGCGCAGCGCCTGGTGCCTGGCCGCGGTAGCTCCGGAGCGCGGCCCCGAAACCCGCCTGACGCACGTCAGCCTGGCCGTGATGACGGAGCTCCCCACCAGCCGCCAGGAGAAAAGCGACCGGCTGTGGGCAATTGCGGGCAGCGGCACTGTCGCGGGCACCGTGGGCGGTGAGCGCCACGATCCTTCGACGGGGATCAAGACCCCCCTGACCGTGCGTCCAGCCAGCGACTGCCACCTGCGCCATGGCTTTGCCACGGTCACAAACTACTTCCCTGGTGGCAAGGAGCTCACCGCCAGGATCGACGAGGAGATCCTGCGCGAGGAGATGGGCGGCTGGAACCCGGAGAAGGCCGAGGTCTATTGCGACCAGTACATCAGTGCCGGTGGACAGCTGGCGGAGCTGGCTCTGGGGCGGGACCGGTTCGTGCTGGACATCCGCCCGCTGGTGCACAGGGCCATTGGCGCCCACTCCTCTCTGTGCGCCCGTCCCTACGACGTGTGCACCGCGCTCGTGGCGCAGAACGCCGGCTGTGTGGTGACCGCGCCGGATGGATCCCCTCTGGACCCGCCTCTGGACATCACCACGAACGTGGCCTTCGTGGCCTACGCCAACGAACACCTCGCCGCCCGTGTCCAGCCAATCGTGACGAGCGTGCTTCGCAAACACCACCTGATCCGCTAGCGCGCTGTCAGCTGGCGCGCCACCCCGGCACCTGCACGATGCGGTCCTCCTCAGCGATCCAGGCGCTGAGCTGGCCGCCATACACGCAGCCGCTGTCCAGACCTATGACCTTGTCCGAGACGTAGAGGCCCTGGCGCGCCCAATGCCCGAACACGACACGCTTCTCCCCTTGGTAGAAGTCGTACCAGGGGCGGTAGGGAGGGCCCGGCGGTGGCCAGTCCAGGGGCGGCTTGTTGCCGTCCGGGTCACAGTAGCGAACGGTGATTGCAAAGGACTTCTGCTCAGCCGTGAGAGCGGAAAGGTCCTTCTCGGTCCACTTCGGGTGCAGGCCGGCATGCACGGCGATCACGTCGTCGAAGAGACGCACTACCGGTTGTATGCGCAACCAGTCCTTCTGCTGCACGACTTCCGGATCGTGGGACGGGACGAGCTGCAGCCACCTCAGGTCATGATTCCCGACCACCGGCTTCGCATCCAGCTTCATGAGCAGGCGCAGAACACCATGGCTGTCCGGGCCTTTGTTGACCATGTCTCCCAGCGGGTAGAGGACATCGACCCCGGCTTCGAACCCGGTCGCGTCGAGCAAGGCCTCGAGCGGGGCGATGCATCCCTGGATGTCGCCGACGAAGATACGTCGCATGGGGGGCGGGAGACGGCCGGCGCTGCGCCTAGCCGCGCTGGTCCATGGAAATGTAGCCCCTGGGTTCGGGTCCGACCCAATTGGAGCGGGGGCGGATCAAGCGATTGTTGGCGTACTGCTCCAAGACGTGGGCCACCCACCCCGCAACCCGGCTGATGGCAAAGATCGTCGTGTAGAGATCCGGCTTGATGCCCATGTAGTAGTAGGTCGACGCCGAATAGAAGTCGACATTCATGTCGATGCCCTTGCGGTTCTTGACCAGTTGCTCGAGCCTGGAAGACATCTCGAACCACTTGCGATCACCGCAGAGGTTCGCCATGCGCTCGGAGAACTCGCGGAGAACGATGGCACGCGGGTCGACGACCTTGTAGACCCGATGGCCGAAGCCCATGATCTTCTCGCCACGGGCCAGCGCGCTTTCCAGGTAGGGTTGCACGCCCTCCTCGTTGCCGATGGCCAGCAAAGTGTTCATGACCGCGGTGTTGGCGCCGCCGTGTAGCGGCCCCTTGAGCGCACCGATGGCCGACGTGACTGCGGAGTAGATGTCACTCAGCGTGGCCGCAGTCACGCGCCCCGCAAAGGTCGACGCATTGAAGCCGTGCTCCGCATGCAAGACCAGACAGACATCGAACATCCTCGCAACCTCGGGCCTGGGCTCCTCTCCCGTGAGCATGTAGAGGAAGTTGGCGGCGTGGCCCAGGTTGTCCCGGGGGGCAAGTGGCTCCTTGCCACAGCGCAGCCGGTCATAGGCGGCCACGATGGTAGGGAACCGCGCCACCAGATGGATGCCACGCTGCAGGTTCGCGTCGCGGTCGGACACTTGACCGGGAACATCCTCGAGACAGAGCGCCGACACTGCGGTGCGGAGGGCATCCATTGGCGCCATCCCCGGCGCAATCTGTCGGAGGACGCCCATCACCTCGAGGGGCACCGCACGGGCCGCAACCAGTTTCTTCTCCAGCTCCTGGTACTGGGCCTTTGTGGGTAGCTCGCCATAGAAGAGCAGGTAGGTCGTCTCCACGTAGTCCGAGTGCTTCGCCAGATCAGCGATCAGATAGCCTCGGTAACGCAGCTCTCCCTTTTCGCCATCGATCTTCGCGATCGAGGAATCCGCCGCTGCAACTCCCTCCAAGCCACCCTTGGCCGTTGCTGCCTTGCTCTCTGCCATGCTTTCCTCGAACTGCCTTCTCCAGGTTACCTGTCTTTCAATTGTCGCGATCGTGTGGGTCGTGGCCATGGACCGTGAGCACGGTCCATGTGCTCCAACAGGGGCGCTGCGAGTAGCGGAGATACTGCATCGAGCCCCTGAGCGAGTTCGTTCGGCCCGGACGGCTGGACGGTTGCTCGCCACGTTCGGGTCACGACGGTAGCCTGTGGCCGCGACGCTGGCAACTTGGTATCCGTTGTCGGCCGACCATTCTGCCTGGCATCCATGAGCCAGACCATCCAGCGAGCCTCTGCCGTCTCCTTGGTGACCCTCGGCTCACGGGTCCTTGGCCTGGTCCGTGACGCTGTCATGTTCCGGCTGCTGGGCGCCACTTGGGCGGCGGGGGCCTTCTGGCTGGCATGGATGATCCCGAACCTGCTCCGGAGGCTGTTCGGCGAAGGCGCACTCTCCGCGTCCTTCGTGCCTGCCTACGCCCGGGCCCTCGACACCAGCGGGCGCGAGGCTGCGCGCGGCCTCCTGGCCTCGGTGGTGGGCCAGCTTCTGGTCGGTCTGGGGGGCATCACCGGCCTGTGCTGGCTTCTGTGCATGCTGCTGCCTCCGCCCCTGGTGGGCGCGGGAACCGGCGACCTGGGTTCCGCCTCGGAAGGCGGTGCCATCACCGCGGCCCAGCACGGCGAGCTGTTCCTGAAACTCCTCGCCATCCTGTTCCCGTACGCCGTCCCGATCTGCCTGGTGGCTGTGCTGGCCGGCGCCCTGAATTGTCACGGGGTCTTTGCCCTCCCGGCCGCGGCGCCGGTGGTGCTGAACCTGTTCTGGATTGGCGGGCTGCTGGCGGCGTTGGCTCTGGGCATGGAGAACCTCGCCGAAATCGCGGTCCTGGTAGCGTGGTGCCTGATCCTGGCGGGGCTGGCCCAGCTCCTGTTGGTGGCGTTGCCGTTGTGGGCGCGCGGACAGCTGCCACGACCCCGGCTGATCCATGCGGAGCAGAGCCGGACCATCCTGCGCGGGATGGCGCCGACCGTGGTGGGAATGTCGGTGCTCCAGGTGAGCGCGCTCCTCGATCAGGCAATCGCCGTCTACCTCGTTGATCCCGGGGCCAATGCCCATGTCGTGCTTGCGAACCGGCTCTTGTTGTTTCCGCATGCACTTACCAGCCTTGCCCTGGCCACGGTCGTGTTCCCCGACCTGGCAGTTCTGGCGGCGCGGGAGCAGGCCGTCGAGCTCCGGCACCAACTGGACCGGGCGGTGTTCCAAACCCTGGTCGTGGCCTTGCCGGCCAGTCTCGGAATGATGCTGGTCGCCGGTCCGCTCATCGAGGTGGTGTTTCAGCACAAGGCATTCACCGCCGCAGACGCGTATGTCTCCACCTGGACCACGATCTGTCTGGTCGCCGCGCTGCCAGCTATCGGGGTCGCCCAACTCCACGCCCGGGCCCTCTATGCCCTGGGCGACTTCAAGACCCCGGCCCGTGTGGCCGTGTGGCTGCTGCTGCTCAACCTGATCTTGAACTTGGTGTTCGTCCTGACTTTCGGTCTGGGCGTCCCCGGTCTGGCCTCTGCAACCACGCTCTGCGCCCTGGTCAACGCCTGGGTGCTCCGTCAGCGCTTCGTGGATCACTGTCCCGACCGCGGCGCGCCGCCGGAGCCCTTGTTGATCGTCCTGTTGGCGAGCGCTGTGATGGGGGCCCTGGTCTATGGTGCCCAGCAGCTGTTCACCGGCCAGACGCTGACAGAGAAGGTCCTTCTGGACCTGCTGCTGCCGATCCTGCTGGGCGCCGGGGTCTACACGGCGCTGCTGCGCGCCTCGAAGGTGCGCTGGGCTACTCGATCCTGACGAACTCCAGATAGTCCCTGGTGCTCTGGTAGATCCTCAGGGTAGTCCCTGTCAACAGGTAGCGTCGCACCTCCTGCAGGTTGGGTTCCTCCACGAGGACCTTGCCGTCGTGGACACGGTGGCCAACCAAGCTGCTCATGTAGATCTTGCCGTCACCCAGGCGATACCTGCGAAACCCCGACTGGACTATCGGCTCTCCTCGCTTCTGGCCGCGAGCCTGAAGGTGCAACGAGATATGGTCGCGTCCGATCGCCAGGTAGCCGACGTGCGGGCCGTTGGCCGGCCCTGAAGGGCCCTGGACCCTGACAAGGCGGTAGAAGCCGGCGAGTGGGCTCGGGCCCTTGAACCTCTGCAGCAGATCGCGGCGCTCCACGAGGGTGCGCACCGGTTCCTGCACAGGTTGCAGCGGTCGCGAGGCGGCGCGCTCTGGTGGTATTGGCCGGCGTGACTCCGGGTCCTGTTGATCCAGGAAGGCGACCGTCGTCGCACAGAGCAAGATCATCAAGTACCTCATAGGCACGATGATAACCACCAGCTATACGAGTAGGACGTGAGCGTTCAGCTGATCGCGCTTTTGACCAACATCGGCCTCGCGGTGATGAAGTTCGTGGTGGGGAGCTTGGCCGGTTCGAAAGCGCTGATCGCCGACGCGTTCAATAGCGCGGGCGACGTAGTGGCGACCTTCGTCGCCTGGCTTGCATTCCACTACGGCATGAAGCCGGCGGACCGTGATCATCACTACGGACACCAGAACGCCGAGGCCCTGGCTGGCCTTTTGCTCGGTGGAATGCTGTGCGCTACGGGCGCGTTCATTTGCATCGACGGCATGCTCAGCATCCTGCACCTGGAGGCTCCCGAACCGCCCGAGGCGCCGGCCCTTTGGGCGGCCGGCCTGACCGCCATCATCAAGGCCATCCTCTATCAGGTTTCGATCAGGGTCGGCAGGCGGACCAATTCGCCGACGCTGCTGGCGTCCGCCCGGGATCATGGCGCCGACGTGATCTCCGGGCTGGTGGCCTTGGTGGGCATCTGGGTCGCGAGCAACTGGTTTCCACGGTTCGACGCCATTGCAGGGGCCGTGATAGGTCTCTACATCTTCTACCTCGGCTTCGACCCTGTGCGGAGCAACACGGCGATCCTCATGCACCAGGCTCCGCCCGACCTCGCCGACGCAGCGGCAAGGGTGGCAAGGACCGTCAGGGGCATCACCGCGGTCCGGCAGGTGAGAGTGCAACCCTTGGGGGGCAGCTACCGAATGGACATGACCGTCCAGGTCGACGGAAAGCTCACCGTCGAGAGCGCCCACGAACTCGCCCATGCCGCCGAAGCCGAGATCCTCAGGACGATGAGCAACATTACCGACGTGCACATGCACGTGGAACCGGTGCCAGAAGGTCCAGCACCGATCAGCGGATCCACAGAACCACCGGATCCTGTTCCTCGCGGTCCGCGACCCGAACGACCTTGAGGCGGACGCCCCCCTCCTTGTGCCGCTCGGACTTCTGCAGGGTGACACGCAGCTCGACATCTCCCGGAGGAACGCGCTCGAGCCGGAAGCCGCCGTTGGCGTCGAGCTTGCTCTGTTCACCGCCTCGCGGGCCGTGTTCGTGGGACACGAAGCCGGCGGTTACCGGTCGACTGTCTTCCGCATGCACGACGTTGCCGGCCACCGTTACGGAACGGCGCACTGGAATCGTGACGTCCGGCTCACCGGGCTGCACCAGCACCCTGGGATGGGTGTACCCCGCAGGCAGGTTGGCAACGAGGAGGCGGAACACCGTGGCGTCCTCCTTGGCCAGATAGTGCAGTGTGAAGGTGCCGTCCGCAGCGACCTTCGCAGACACACCGGGGAGCTGGTAGACCCGCACCTCCAGGTTCCTGGCTTCGAGCCCCTCCGGGAGCACGACGTGCCCTCGAGCGGGAGGAACTGGCCTCAGCTCGAAGTCCAACCTCGCCATCTCCCTCTCCTCTTCCAACGGTTCTCTGTGCGTCGGCTCCTGCCACCACGTCTTCTCGGCCACGCCGTAGCCTTCCCGGAGCACCCGGACCACCATCACCTTGATGCCATCGGAAAGGTCGGCGATGGTGAACGCGCCGGACTCGTCGGTCTGTGCCTCACTCAACAGCACCCCACGGGGATCACCACCGCCGATCGCCAGCACCTGGGCCTCGGGGATCGGCTGACCAGACAACGAGCGGACCGTTCCCGACACTGCCATCGGCTTGCCGAGGCGGAGGGTCGCGACCTTCCTGCTGCCGCGCCGCAGCAGACAGAACCCGATGCCGTGTTCCGGGGCCTTGACCCTCGCAAAGGCCTCCGCTTCCGGCATCTGTTCCGCCCCCACCTTGACCAAACCGCCCTCTTCGGTTGCCAGCTGCACCTCCGAGAGCAACCTGGACGGGGATGGGCCGTAGGGGGTCGTGTCGACGGCAAAGAAACGAAGCGTTGCCTGTCGCAGAGGCTCGCCCGCGCTATCGAGGATCCTCACCCTGGTGTAGCTCGGCAAGAGGCTGCGTACCAGCTCCTGGATCAGGGGCCAGAATGCAGCCAACAGCGCCGCAACCACCACCAGAGGCAGACCGTACCGCAGGCTCACCGGCATGCGCCGGAAGAAGCCCTGGGGTTCTGGCGGACGGCGGCCGGCTGTCGAGAAGACACGCAGGCTCTCGCCCTGGAGGGCAGACTGTTGGGACAAAGCAGGACCTTCCTATTCGGGGGGCCGGGACTCTACCACGAAACGCGAGGCGCATCCTCGCCGTTCACCCAGCCAGCGAATAACGTGTCTTCATGACCGATCTGTTCGAGAAGGCCAAGCGCAGCGCGGGCCGCGCGGCAGCGAACCTGGTCGAGTCCGGGATGCGTGTCGGCCTGGGCTCGGGCTCGACTTTCCAACACGCCCTGGTGCGGCTGGCGGAGCGGCAACGGGAAGAAGTTCTGGAGATCCTCGCCGTCCCCACCAGCAAGGCCACCGCGGCCCGGGCCCGGGAGCTCGGCATTCCCCTGAGCTCCCTCGACGAGCTCGAGCGGCTGGATATCGCCATCGATGGGGCCGACGAGATCGACCCCAACAAGAACATGATCAAGGGCGGCGGCGCGGCGCTGGCCCGCGAGAAGATCGTGGCCGCGGCGGCGGGCGAGATGATCGTGGTGGTTGGTGAGAACAAGGTCGTCCAAACCCTGGGCCGCGTGTTCCCTCTGCCGGTAGAAGTGCTGCCTTTCGGGTGGCGACAGGCCGCAGCCGCGCTCAAGGCCCTGGGGTCTCGCCCCATGCTGCGCCGCACCACGGATGGTGCCCCACACGCCACCGACAATGGCAACTACCTACTGGACTGCAAGTTCGAGGAGATCTCCGAGCCAGCCATCCTGTCGACGCGCATCAACAGCATCCCGGGGGTCGTGGAGAACGGCTTGTTCATCGCCATGGCAGGTAGGGTCTTCGTCGGCAACAACGATGGCGAGGTGAGGTACCTGGAGTAGCCAACGTGCAGACCGGCGTCTCTTGCCCGTTCCAGGGGGGAGCCGACTCGGACAGCGCTAGCCCTTCTTCTCCTGGTTCTTCGGCTTGGGCTCGGGCGGTGCGTTGACCCTTGGCCGCAGCACCAGGTTCTTGATGTCCTGGTCCAGCACGTCGAAGGGATCGGCGACAAGTTGGGCTCCACCGCTGTTCTGGCCGGGGGCGTAGATGCGAACGCTGTAGCGACCCGGTGGCACGTTGCTCACCTTGAAGGCACCGTCCTTGCGGTCTACCGATGCACCCAGCCGGCTACTCGCGGCCTCCTGACGCTCCACCTGCACCCAGATCCAGTTGGGTTGTTTGTCACCGAAGAAAGCCATGTCGACGTGCCCGGAAACCTGGTAGACCGCGGCCAGCTTGATGGTGAGACCGGGGGAACTCAACCCGGCCGCTACCTCGACATTGTCGAGGGCTCCACATCCCTCCTTGTCCCGGACCTCGAACGTGTACTTGCCTGCCGGCAGGCTGTCGAACTCGAAGTGCCCCCGGGCGTCGGTGCTCGCGGATTGGCTTATCTGGGTTGGTTTCTCGCCCTTCTCACGGGGCGGAATCACCCCCGTGGCCTGGACGTGGACCCCTTTCGCCGCATAGCCGTTGGTCCCGAACACGGTACCCGCGGCGCCTCCGGTGTCGATGACGATGTTCAAGTCGACGTTCTCGCCGTCCTCGACCCGCCTGCTGAAGGTATATAGCGACCGGTTGCGCCGTCCTGAAAAGATGCTCACGTCCTCGGGCTTGAGCACCTGGAACTGGGTCCAGTTGCCTGCTTTCCGCTCGCCAAGGTCGAACCGCCCAGCAGCATCGGCGGTGACGGTGAAGCGGCGCCCGGACCAGCCGGTGATCACCAGGCCGGCCCCGGGTCGGCCGTTCAGTAGGATCGTACCCTGGATGCGAGCCTTGGGCCCGGAGATGACCTCGGGCGGCTTGATGGCATCCAAAACGACGCGCGCTGTGCTGCCAGCTGCAACCGTCGTCCCCACGCGAGGCTCGTCACCACCCATCAGCTGTCGCTGGACGTAGCCAAACATTCCTCCAGGCGAGGTGATGGCGTCCAGGGACTTGACCACGAGCACCCGGTAATCGCCGGGAGTGAGCCCCTTGATCTCGAACCCGCCTTCACTGTCCGGTACCTGGAGCTTGGGAACGTCAGGCATCGCGCCGCGGGTGCCACCGGAGAGACGCACGGCAACGACGGTCCACTTGCCAAGGGTCGGGAGACCGCCATTCTCCGTCAGCAGCCCGGCTATCGTCCCCGGCGTCTTGAATGCAACCTTGACCTGCCTGACCTCGGGCGTGCGGAACTCCATGTGGGCGTTGCCGTACGCCGGGTGAGTGGCTGTCAAGCGCACCTGTCCCTCCTGGATGCAGCCGATCACCAGGCGGCCGTCCTTGTCGGTGCGGCCACAGAGCAGCGGCATGCCGTGGAGCAGTTCGGCGCGCTGCTGCCAGTCCCTCCGGGCCGCCGCATAGACCACGGCGTTCTGAACACCATTGCCCGCACTGTCGGTGACGACAACCTCGAAGGAGACTTCCGCGCACAGTTGGATCTCCTTCTCCAGGTCACCGTCGACCTCGAACTTGAGCCTTCCGACACCATGGCCCTCGACCTGGACCGCCAGATCGTAGCGCCCCTTGCGGAGCTCCCTGATGCTGTAGCGGCCGTCCTTGAGTTTCTGGATCCGCTTGTCCACGTTGATCCATCGCAACAGTCCCATGGTTGCGATGTCGACGGCATCGTTGTAGCCGTGGGAAGGCAGCAGCTTGAAGCTGACCTTCTCGATTGGCGTCGCAACATTGCTCTTGAGGCGAACGGTCAGCGTGTGCTGGCTCGGAAGCGTGATGGTGAGGTTCGATGTGGCAGAGGTGGGGCCGGCGACGACCCACGGCTCGCCAGGCCCGGTGCGGGCAGCTGCAACGACCGCGCCGGGGCGGAAGCCCGAGCCATCGAAGCGACCCTCTTTGTCCGTGGGACCGTGGCGTCCGGCAAAATCAACTGGAATGCCAAGGCTCTTGTTGGCGAGGAGCACCTCCGCCCCGGCAACAGGCTTCCCCTCCTCGTTGACAACCTGGCCACGGACGAACTCGCCCTCCTTGAGGCGTATGGTCTTGACGTCCTTCTCCTTGCCAGACCTTACCTTCACCATGGGCATCACATTTGGCAAGAGACCCTTGGCGTTGACCACCACGACGTTCATTCCCGGCATCACCCCTGTCAGACGGAACTCTCCCTCGGCGTTGGTGCGGGTCTTGGGGATTGGCACCATGTCGTAGTAGGTCCTCGCCCACGCCGGGAACTCGATCACCAGCGGCGCCGGATTCTCACGGATGATGAGGGCGCCGTTGATGTCGAAGCGCTCCAGAGGGACCGCAGCCATGGTCGCTACTGGAACCTGCGCGCCGAGGTCGGCGGCACGCACCAGTGCTCCTGCTACCGGTTCACCCGCTTCATCCTCGACCCGTCCGATGATCACGCCGTGCAGCAGGAGGACGATGTCGCCCAGGTCGATGATCTCGCCCGGACCGGGGACCCGTTGCACAAGGCGCCGCGTCACCTGCTCCCCGTCGGCGTCCGCCTCGTACACATGGAACGTGCCGGGCCAGGCGCCGGTCACCAGGAAACGCCCCTCCTCGTCGGTACGGGCCTCCTTGATCTCCAGCTTCGGGATGGCGTGCGTCGCATCCTCGGGAAGGTGGAACAGTCCAGGATTGTGGATGACCGCGGATGGGTCGGTGCGGTAGAAGCGAATCAGCTTCTGGGGCGCGGGCCGCTTCTCGTGATCGACGATGCGGCCCTTGAAGCCGGCAAGGGACCGCTTGAAGAACGGGTCCAGCTGCACGGTCTCCATCCTGCCCGTCTCCGCTGGGCTCAGCTCCTCGCGGTCCACGACCGCGGCTGCCGGAGTTCCCACAGACTCCTTCTTGACCTCGGTCTCCCTCGCGGTGCTGACATCCGGCTCGCCGGGGCCGCCGCTCACGTACTGCGGGTTCTGGAAGAAGACCAGGTAGCCGACAATGCCGAGAAGCAGGGTCAGCAGGCCCACAAAAGCGGCGATCCGAGGCTTCATGTTGGTTGATGGGGAGTCAGGGGCTGGGTGGCCAATCTACGGGTCATCCTGCTGATATTGGTAGAAGGCAACAGCATGGAAAGGTACAGATACGGCTTTGAAGCCGCCACCGCCCAAAGCATCCCGTTGACCGAACCCCAGGAAGAGCAACAGCCCCATCGCCGCTACGCCGAGGCGGTGCTCTTCACCATGCGGAAGCACGCCAACCAGACTCGGCGTGATGGCAGCCCCTACATTGCACACCCTCTGCGTGTCGCGGAGAGCCTGAGGAGCATTGGTGGCATCGACGACATGGACGTGATCCTCGCAGGTCTCATGCACGATCTGATCGAGGACACGGACTGCGAGTGGGCCACAATCGCCAGGCGGTTTGGCAATCGCGTCGCCGACCTGGTGGCGATTCTCTCCGGCGACATGCGGCTCCCCAAGCTGCAGCGCCGCCAGGAGGTCGTGGAGCGGATCCGCGCGGCACCTGACGAAGCCAAGGCGGTGCGTCTGGCCGACCGTCTCGACAACCTCGCCGACATGAAGGGCTTCAGCGAGTCGCGGCGGGCCGATTACATCCGCGACTCCTGGAAGATCCTCCAGGTCTGCGCCGGAGCCAACCGGGCGCTGGAGGAGGCCCTGGAGGCCACGATTCGCAAGCTGGAAGCCCAGAGTCCCTAGCGCTGGCACTCGTTCCGGAGCTTGTGGAAGTAGAGCCCTGCCAGCACCAGCGCATGGTGGATCTCCCCAGAGCGTACCTTCGCCTCCACCTCGTCCCCAGGAACCAACACGACCTCCAGATCTTCGCCCTGGTCCTGGACAAGGTCGCCGACCAGCCTGCAGCCGGTCGCGAGATAGGTCGTGATCCGGTTGGTCTGAAACGCCGGGTTGGGGGTGGCACAGCCGATGCGGGTGAGGTCGCCGGGGACATAGCCACTCTCTTCCCGGAGCTCACGGCGCGCCGCCTTCTCGGGCTCCTCATCCTCGTGCACCACCCCGCCCGGGATCTCCAACGTGAAGTCACGGATCCCGTGACGGTATTGCCGCACCAGGATCAACTCCTGCTGGTTGGTGAAGGCCACGATGTTCACCCAGTCCACAGTGTCGAGGATGAACAGCCCCACCTCTTTTCGAGTTCGGGGTGACAACCGTACGGCCTTGCGGACTTGGAACACCTTGTATTGGAACAGCGGCTCCTCGCTGATCGACTGCCAGGGCTCGAGCACCATGCCGGCAGGGTACCCCGCGCGATGGATCAACGCCCGAGGATCAACCGAATGTCCTTCTGGTGTCTGCCAAGAACAACGTTCACGTACTGGCCGGAATCCTCAGGGGCCACGCCCTTCACCGCAATGAGCCGGGCTTCACCAGCATGGGCCCACTCCAGGACAAAGCGGCCCTGTTGGTCCGTGAACACGGTCTGCGACAGCTCCAGAGACCCTCCCTCCAGGATGCGGCGACCGTCGATACCCGAAAGCCTGGGCGGCTCCCCGGGTCGAAGGTGAACCGGCTCACCCGCCGCGGGGTTGCCCTCCTTGTCGATGACCGTTCCCGACAACAGCGCCGTGAGGCCCAGCCTCACCCGTGTGTCTGTGTTGTCGGGCAGAAGGTCATAAGTGCTCGTCCCCGCCCCGCAGTCCACGATCTCCTTGAACGGGAGAAAGCCCTTGCCACGAATGTGGAGCTGCGGCTGCTTCGTGGGCGAGCGAGCCTTAAAACGGCCCAGCTCGTCGGTGGTCGTCACGGTCTCTTCCACGCCCTCGACCCAGACGATGACCTTGGCGCCAGCAACCGGGGTTAGATCTGGCCGACGCCGCACCACGCCAGTGATCTGCTGAACAGGGCTGGGCTTCAGACGTACCACGAGTTCCTGGTCGCTCGCGATCAAAGGACCCAGAGTCGCCGGGCAATACCAGTTGTGGGTGATCTCGAGGTGAACCCGCCTGTTGTTCCACGGACCGATGCGAAACCGGCCCCCGGTGTCGCTCTGTGCCATGTCCACGACCTGGCCCGACTCCCTGACCAGGATCCTGGCTCCGGTCACCGGCTGCTCCGACGCGCCCAGCAACTGCCCCTTCAGGTAGAGACCCTTCTCCAGCTGCACCGTCAAGGGCTGCGCTTGGTTCAGGATCACCTGGAATTCCCGGTCCTGAAAGCCCCCGGCTGCAGAGCGGGCGATGATCGCGTAGTAGCCAGTCGCCACGAACCGCACGGTCGCCTCGGCTCCGCACTCGAAATCGAAGAGGTCGCTGTCGACGCCTAGATGGAACAGCGTGTTTGTGAACCCGGCGCGTGCAAGGCAAAGGCGATGGTGCTTTTCCCAGGCGGATCGGATGGCCGGTTCGATGTGGCTGGTGCCGGTGAGCGCGTTCGGAACGGAGCGACCTCCGGGCTTCGGGTCGTCCACACACACGATGCGGAAGGCCACTTTCTTGGCAGGCTTGTTGTCGACGTCCAGGAAACGGAACGCAAACGGGATCGTGAAGCGGTCCGGCTCGAGACGCGCTTCGACGTAGCCAGTCGCTTCGTACTTGGCCAGTACCTCCTCGGTATCCGGGTCTCGAGGCTGGTAGTGGTTGAGAAGGTAGTCGTCGGCACTGAATACCAGGTAAGGAAGCCCGATTCCGGTGACGGACGCGCGACCCAACTCATCGGTCTCCGCCACCTTGGAGCCATCGCGAAACAGCAGGATGCGTGCCCCCGGGACGCCCTTGCCGGTGCGCGCGTCCACGACCCGGTAGGGAATCGTGAGCGCCTCGTGGTCCGGTCCTTCCTGACCCACCGCCTGACGCAGACCGGGATGGGGTTTGCGGGACGTGACCCCAGGACCACCTCGTGTCGGGGCACTGCCGGCGGGTTCACTGCCGTCGTTTCCGTCCCAGAACGACAGCTCCCCCTGAACGAGCAGGTAGCCGCCCACCCCGACGATAACCAGGGCAAACAGGAGAATCAGGTGGCGCTTCATCACCGGCGGTTGGTTGGGCCCCGGGAGTAGCTCGCGGGACATGCCAGACAATCCTAACAATCCTGGATCTGCCTGAGCGCAGCTTGGACGTCCTTGCCGTCCGCCTGACCCTTGTAGCGCGCCATCCAAGCCCGCATGAACTTGCCCGTGTCCTGCGGCCCCCCGTAGCCTACCTCGGCAGCCACCTCCGCAACCCTCTCGACGAGCTCCTGTGGGGTCATCTGCTTCGGGAGGTAGTGTTCGATGTGGGCGATCTCTCGGCTTTCCTTGTCCGCGATGTCATCGCGGCCGTGCTCGCGGGCCTGGGCCACCGAGTCCTTCCGGGTCTTGACCGCTCGCAGCAGGACCTGCAGCTCCTGCTCATCACCGAGGTCGCTGCTGCCGGTCTGGTGTTGCTCCTGTTGGATTCCCGCGATCAGCATTCGCAAGACCTGCAAGCGCTCCTTCTCGCCGGCCTTCATGGCGACCTTCATGTCGGTGGTGAGCTGCTCCAGGTACTTGGCCATCCCAACGTCCTCCGAGATCACACGTCCGCTACAACCTCGTCGGGTTCGTCTTCCTCCTGTGGCACCTTTGCGCACGCCACGAGCTGGTCGCCCTCGCCCAGCTTGATACAGCGGACGCCCTGTGTTGCACGACCGATCACGCTTATGTTCTTGGCAGAGGTGCGTACGATCTGGCCCTGCCGCGTGACCATCATCACCTCGTCGTCGTCGGTGACTGCAAGCAGATTGACGACCATGCCGTTACGCTCATTGGTCCTGATGTCGATCATGCCCTGGCCGCCACGGCCCTGGACCCTGAACTCGGAGACCTCGGTACGCTTGCCGTAGCCATTCTCGCACACCGTGAGCAGGGTGTCGTCCTCGTCCACGATCACCATGTCGACGACCTCGTCGTTGCCCCGGAGCGTGATCCCACGCACGCCACGAGCGCTCCGGCCCATGGCACGGACATCGGCTTCCTCGAAGCGAATGGCCTTGCCGGTCTTGGTGCCAAGGATGATCGTTTGTCCGGCTCTCGCCAGACCAACCCCGATGACCCGGTCGTCCGCTTCCAGACCGACGGCGATGATGCCGCCCTTCTTCGGACGGCTGTAGGCCTCCAGCTCCGTCTTCTTGATGAGGCCCTTCGCCGTGGCAGTCAGCAAGTAACGGTCGTCGAAACTCTCCACCCGCAGGATCCTGTTGATCCGCTCTGCTTCGACCTGGGTCCGGATGATGTTGACCAGTGCCCGGCCCCGGGCAGTGCGGCCGAAGTGGGGAAGCTGGAAGACCTTTCGCCAGTAGACCCGGCCCCGGTCACTGAAGAACAGGAAGTAGTCGTGGGTGCTGGCCACGAACAGCTGCTGCAGGAAATCGCCCTCCTTGGTGTCACCGGCTTGGATGCCCTTGCCGCCACGACCCTGCCTGCGGTACTGGTCCAGCGCGGTGCGCTTCAGGTAGCCCTGGTGGCTCACCGTCACAACCATCAGCTCCTCGGCGATGAGGTCCTCGGCGATGAAATCGGTTACCTCCTCGTCGGAGAGCTCGGTGCGCCGCTCGTCTCCGTAGACCTTGACCATCTCGTCAAGGTCACTCTTTATGAGACCGATGAGAACACTGCGGTCGCTTAGGATCGTCTTGTAGTAGGCGATCTTCTCCTTCACCTCGGCGTACTCCGCTTCCAGCTTCTCGATCTCCAGCCCGGTAAGTCGCGCCAGGCGCATGTCAAGGATCGCACGAGCCTGGATCTCCGACAGATCGAAGCGGTCCATGAGGCGCTGCTTGGCAAGCTCGACGTTCTGCGAGGTCTTGATGATCTCGACGACCTCGTCGATGTTGCTGACCGCGATGCGGAGGCCCTCGAGGACGTGCAGCCGGTCTTCCGCCTTTTGAAGCAGGAACCGGGTTCGCCGGGTGATGACGTCGATGCGGTGATCGCGATAGGCCTCCAGCAGACCCTTGAGGCTGAAGGTTATCGGCCGACCGTTGTCGATGGCGAGGCTGATGATGCTGTATTTGCTTTGCAGCGGCGTCAGTTTGAACAGCTGGTTTACCGTGACCGCTTCATCCTCGACGCCCTTCTTGAGCTCCACCACGATGCGCAGCCCCACCCGATCGTTGGTCTCGTCGTTGACGTCGGAGATCGTGTCGATCTGGCTGGCCTTCGCGAGGTGGGCAACTCTCTCCAGGATGGTGTTCACCTTGACCTGGTAGGGGATCTCGGTGAACACCAACTGCTTGCGTCCCGCCCGTTCCTCGACGTGGTACTTGGATCGAATCACTACCGCGCCGCGGCCCGAGCGGTAGCCGTTGCGCATGCCCTCCTTGCCCATGATGATCCCACCAGTCGGGAAGTCGGGCCCCTTTACGTGCTTCAGAATCTCATCGAGGGTGATGTCGGGCCTGTCCAGAAGAGCCTTCAGCGCGCCCACGATCTCGAGCAGGTTGTGAGGCGGAACGCTGGTAGCCATGCCCACGGCGATGCCGTACGAGCCGTTGCACAGCAGGTTCGGGAACTTGCCCGGCAAAGACGTCGGCTCGAAGAGTCTCTCGTCGTAGTTGGCGACCCAATCGACGGTGTCCTTTTCCAGGTCCTCCAACAGGTCGATCGCGGGGTAACCGAGCCGTGCCTCGGTATAGCGCATGGCGGCCGGCGGGCTGCCGTCGATGGCGCCGAAGTTCCCCTGGCTCTGGACCAGGGGGTACCGTGTCGTGAATGCCTGTGCCAGCCCCACCAAGGTCGGATAGACCACCGATTCCCCGTGGGGATGGTAGTTGCCCGACGTATCGCCGCAGATCTTGGCGCACTTCAAGAAGCGCGACCTCGGCCCCAGGTTGAGGTCGTGCATCGCCTTCAGAATGCGCCGCTGGCTGGGCTTGAGCCCGTCGCGAACATCAGGCAGAGCGCGACTGCAGATCACGCTCATCGAGTAGTTCAGGTAGCTCTCCTGCATCTCC
>QJVU01000082.1 GCA_003235605.1 Planctomycetota bacterium
ACGTTCACGAGGTTCAGCTTCGCCACCGTTACGGGCACCAGCACCTCCTTGGCCCCGAACCCGATCGGCTTCACGGTCCCTTTCCAGCAGCCTTTCCTCTACGTCCCGCTGGCGAACAACCACTTCTGCTGGGAGTGGCGGCACAAGACCGCGTCGACCGCGTCGTTCATGTTCGCAGATGCACAGCTGAACCGCAGCTCCCGAGGCATCTTCAAGGCCTCGGTCGGAAAGGGCTGCGGTACCGCCAACTCCTCGGCCAACGTCGTGCCGGTGAGCAATACAGCCTTCGACTACGTTACCCAGCTGCTCGGCGCGCCCGCCGGCGCCAGGGCGTTGATGATGGTCGGCGTGCAACGGCAGCACACGGCGTTGCCGGGCTGGTGCAGCTCGCTGGAGCTCGTGCCGGTGGTCCATGTCTACGGCACCACCGACACCAGTGGCAACTGGACTGTCCAGGGGCCGCTGGCGTCCTTGGACAACACTGCCAGCTTCGAGTTATTGGTGCAGTACGCCTTTGCCGACAACAACCAGCCGTTCGGCATCGGCCTCTCGAACATGTCCGTCTTCCAGACACCGCTGCGCACGCCGCCCCTGATTTCGCGGGTCTACACGGCGAGCAACGCCACCAACGCCGAGGCTGCCACCAGTGGCACCACCGGCAAGCTCTTCGGCCTGGTCGTCGGGTTCCTGCAGTAGCACCAGTAGCAAGTGACTGCAGGCGTGGCTACCGCCGGAACTCGGCGACCAGGCCGTTGCTCTGGATCGAGCCGGTGGTGGGCAGAGTGGTCCCAAACGACGTGGCGTAGACCCGCCTCGTGGGCCAGGCGGAGCTGTATGGGATCGAATGGTCGAGGCCGTTGCTGGTCTTGAGCTGCCCCTGGTCGTTCACCGCCCACTGGGTGCGGAAGCGCAACCCTGCAAGCGAGGCCGACCAGGTGTACGGGACCGTGAAGGTCGTCGTGGTCGATGCCGGCAGGTAGAGCAGCAGGCTGATGTTGAGGAAGCAGCCGCCGCCGAGGCTGATCGGCAGCGGTTTGCCGCCATAGTTCGGACTGGTGACGCCGATGGCGACCAAGGGGCTGCCGCTCGTCGGTCCGTTGGCCAGGGTCTCGCTGAGACGCGTGGTGTTGGTGGAGCCGCTGGAGGCAAGCGAGGTGGTGTTTCCCGATATCGCGCAGCCCTGGCCCACGACGCCGGCGACGTGGGTGGAACCCGGACCGCGCTCGAAGAAGTGGGTGGGTGAGTTCGACGAGTTGGACTTGATGTAGACCTGCCACATCAGAGAGCTCTTGCCGAGATGGAGGTAGGTGGAGCTGAAGCTGATGGGGGAGTCGAACGGCGCCGGTGGAGTGCTGAGCGAGCCGCGGGCTGGCCAGCTCACCGTGCCCTTCAGCACGAGCGTCTTCTGCCCGGAAGGTTTCCAGTTGTTCGTGAAGGTCGTGCTGATGCCGCTGGAGGTGGTCGCGGCCTCGCCCAGGGTCAGCTCGACGTCGTAGCTGCGGGCGGCGTAGCTCTGGGTGTAGTAGTGGCGGAAGGCCATACCCTTGAGCGCCAGGACCTGCGTGCCCAGATCGTCGTGGATCTGCTGGCAGAACTGCTCCGCTGACAGGAAGCCGCCCCACGGAATCGAGTTGTTGATGCCGCCATAGGCGTTCGTGAGGCCAGCCGGGGACACGATGCTGGATTGGGACCGCAGCGGGACCGTGGACAGGCAGGCACAGATGGCGACGGACAGGGCGACGCCAGTGAGCATGGGACGCTCGATGGGATGCTTGATGGGACGCTCGATGGGATGCTTGATGGGACGCTTGACGGGACGCTTGACGGGATGCTTGACGGGATGCTTGATGGGATGCTTGATGGGATGCTGCATGGGTATTTCTCGAGCTTGGGCCGGAACGTGGCCATGGTACTGGGAATTCGGCACAATGGGGTGCTCTGACCCGACGCCACTCGTTTTCCGGAGACTCCACGATGACCCTGCGCATGCCGGTTCGGTTCCTGTCGACGCTGACCCTCTTGGCCGCAGCCCTGGGCGCCCAGACCCCGAAGTTCGTCTACTCGCCTGCCGGCGCCGAGCTGGTGCCCGGGGGCGGTGGCAACACCATCCCGTTCTGGAGCACTTCCGGCACCTACCAGCAGATCCACGACTACGATGACATGGTGCGAGCCGGTCGCGGTGGACCCATCGTGATGAAGGCGATCGGCTTCCGCCCCACTGCCAATGCCACGCTCACCGGTCGCACCTGGGAGCTGCAGTTGAACATCGGCAACACGACGGTCAGCTCCCAGAACATGAGCACCACGTTTTCCACCAACCTCGGCACCGCGCCGAAGCGTGTGGTGGGAGATCAGCAGAACCCCTTCCACAAGATCAGCTTCAGCTCCGTCACGGGCTCCGGAACACCGACCCAGCCTGGCGTGATCATTCCCTTCACCGCGGCGCACATCTACGTTCCCGTCAAGGGCACGCACTTCTGCTGGGAGTGGCGGCACAAGAATGCCAGCCTCAACACCACCATGTCGATCGACGCGATTCAGGGCAGCTCCCACCGCGGCCTGATCAAGCCCTCTGTCGGAACCGGTTGTTCCGGAGCCACCAGCAGCGTCGGTTTCGTACTCTCCCGCATCGCGATCTCTTTCAAGGCGTCACTGATCGGCGCCCCGGCAAGCGCCAAGGCCCTGATGATGGTAGGCCTGCAAAAGAAGCAGACCATTCTGCCGGGATGGTGTGCCAACCTGGAGACGGTGCCCCTGCTGCATGTCTTCGGCAATGCCGACTCCACCGGACGTTGGGACTACGTCGCCCCCATGTCGGTGTTCGCGGGCATTCCGACGTTCGAGATGCAGGTCCAGTACGCCTTCGCCGACAACCGGCAGCCCCTCGGCATCGGATTGTCGGACCTGGGTGTCTACCAGACTCCCCTGCCCGGAGCATACAACATCTCCAGGGCATACAAGAGCACGGCCTACAGCACCAGCAACGGCGACGAGACGGCGACCACGGCCACGGGCACGACGGTGAGCTACGGCCTGGTGGTGGCCTTCCAGCAGTAGCCGTTCAGGCATGGTGTCTGGGGATGCGTAGCCACAGTCTGTGCGCCGTGCGCGCAACCCTGCCTCTCTCCCTGACGCTTCTGCTCTGCGGCTGCGCCGGGCTGCCGCGCCGGAGTGATGTCCTGAACCCGCTCGGCTGGCCGGCCAAGCTGTTGTCCGGGGCAGGCCTTGCCGCGGCCGACAGCGGATTGCCGTTGCTGCGGGAGACCGGGCGCCTGCTGCAGGCGGTGGGGGAGCTCGCGGAGTCACCGGCGATGTTCTTGGAGGGCGTGGTCACGGTCGACCACGAGCTCGTCGGCGGTTCCGCCAAGCAGCTGGTGGTGGGGACCGGAGCGACCCTCACCGCCACCTACAACGTCCCATTCTTCGTGATCCCCGGGCAGAACATCGATCTCGGGCGGGATGCGGCGGTCGTCAACGAGGCGCTGGCCTACATGGAGTCCCTGCCGCCGAAAAAGTGGCGCTTCCACCCTGGCGATGCCCGGGAGGTCATCTTTCCCCCGGGCACCCGCGTGCGCCGGTCCGGCGGCAACCTGATCTGGACGATCCCGGGATACGGGGAGGTGCTGCAGGCCGCGGAAGGCAACGTGCTGTGGCATCTCGCGCAGTGGGCGGTCGGGACCAACTTCCCGGCGCAGGAGCGTAGCTGGGGGTTCGTGGTGCGTAGCAAGTGCAGCTGGGATGGTTACTCGCAACGGCACCGGGTGGAGACCATCTGCCACGAGTTCTACCACCAGCACATGCAGATGCGGGAATGGCTCCAGGGCTGGACCGTGGTCTACTGGCCGGCGTACCTGGCCACGTTCCCGTTCACGGGGTGGCACGGTCATTGGGCGGAGATGCGGAGTGGCCACGCGGCAGGGGTCGTGGACCGTGCGCTGGCCGATTGGGAATCCCGACAGGCCAGCGCCGGCAGCCGAACCTGGCAACTGGGCAGGTAGCCAGGCAGCGGCCGCCAGGGACGTCGCAACCTCAGTCGCGGCTGCTGGCCAGCAGTATCAGGATGTGCTTGAACAGGATGATGAGGTCCACGAGCAACACGCAGGCCGCGCTGACCCACATGGTTGTGGGGTAGCGGCGCAGGATGTTGCTGGTGTCCCAGAGGATGTAGCCCGCGAACAGGGCGACGATGAACACCGAGTACCAGATCCCGGGATACCAGCCGAAGATCCAGCTGGCCAGGACGATGCCGAGGGCCAGGAACAGGCCGATGCTCAGGATGCCTCCGAGGAAGGAGAAGTCCTTGCCGCTGTAGAACACGTAGGCGGTCAGACCTATGAAGACCACCGTCGTCAGGATCGCAGCTTGGGCGATGAGGTTCGGGCCGTGTGCCGCCGTCAACATGAGGACCACGGGGGCGACCAGGAGGCCGAACAGGAAGTCGAAGGCGAAGAACGCCACCAGGTTGATGCCTGGCTTTTCCGCCACGGCGTGGACCAGCCAGGAGCCGCCGAGGAGGAGGACCAGGGGGATCCAGAAGCTGCTCCAGAGACTCGCCATCAGTCTGGTCACCGGCTCGATCGTTCCGCAGGCAAGCAGCGTGGCGGCAAAGACCAGGATCCCCACGGTCAGGAGGCCATAGGTCTTGCGGAGGAAGATCGCCCGTTGTGTGGCCGGCGCGTCTGCCGCGAAGATCGTGTCGTCGGTGATTGCGTAGGGGTTGGTTTCGGCCATGGCTCCTCTCGGTTCGAAGTCAGCAGTCCGGACGCACCACGATAGCTCCGTTCCAGGCTCTGGCAAGCTATTCGATGCGTGTCAGCACGACCCTCTGATCGGCCCGCCAGCCGTTCTTCTTCAGGATCTGCGCGGGAAGCTGGATTCCCTCGGCGCCGCTGGCCGGATCGGCGGCCGCCACCCGGCAGCGGGCCGAGCGCAGGCCGCAGAGCCACCAGCGGGCATCGTCCACGAATACGAGGTCGCCGTCCCGGACCGCCAGCGCATCGCGCATTGCCACCGGCAAGCGCAGGTCGATGGTCGCGCCGTCGTCGCTGCCCTCCCCACCATCCCGGACCCTGGTGCGGACCCTCCTGGGCCGCGGGCTTCGGGGAGGCTTGGAGGAAGCCCGCTGGCGGCAGGTCCACAGGGTCAGGCCGCGGATCCTCGCGAGGTCGGGTCTGGGCGTGACCAGCGTCACCACGACCCCGAACCCGAGCGAGACTGCCATGCCGAAACAGGCGCGGATGTACTTGTAGCTGACCTGCTCGACGCCCGCGGCGTCGTAAATCCGTTCGATGCCGTGGCTGAACGGCGCCACCAAGCCCTGGAACGGCCAGGACAGGAACTGCAGGGCGATGCCGCCGATCAGGGTGGCCATTGCGCCGGCGGCGTTGTAGCGCGGCCACAGGAAGGCCAGCAACAGTGCTACCGCCATCGGTGGCGTGATCAGCGCCATGAAGAAGCCATGAGCCTCGTAGATGGAGCCGTGCACCATGTAGAGCGGTACCAGCAGGACGCCGACTGCAGCCGCGAAGAGGGATGACCACCGGGCGACCCGAAGGTAGTGGCGATCGTCCCGACCGGGTCGCAACGGCCGATAGACGTCGTTGACGAGCACGGAAGAGGAGGCGTTGATCAACGTGTCGGTGGTGGACATCAGCGCCGCCAGCAGGGCAGCGATCACCAGGCCGAACACGCCGGGCCCGCAGAGCAGGGCCGTGACCGCGGTGAACACGTGTTGTGGGTCGACCCCCTGGAGCGCCTTGCCGGACGCGTGGATGGCGGCGGCAACCCAGCCCGCGCCTGAGACCGCGACCGCCGTCACGGGCATCAAGAGCAGGATCACCCAACCGGCAGCACGGCGGGCGGTGGCGGCGGAGCGTGCGGACAGGAAGCGC
>QJVU01000757.1 GCA_003235605.1 Planctomycetota bacterium
TGGGGATCGCAAGGTCGCTCCCGCTGGAACACCAGACCGGCCGCCAGGAGGCGCTGGTCGTCGGGCATCGCCAGCTGGTAGGCCCTGACCAGCCTGTGGCTGGTGGTGGGGGTGAGGCGGTGGTTGAGGCGCAGCGCTTCGTCGGCGATGCTCAGGGCTTGTTCGCGGGTGCCCAGGGCATTGGCCACCGTTGCCAGCAGCATCAGCGTGAAGGTGCAGCCCCCGTCCTGGCTGCGGGCTTTGCGCAGGGTAGCCATCGCCGCGCGAAGCCTGCCGCCCGCCAGCAAGGTGGCGGCCTCCTCGGTGAGGGCCACGCACCTGGGCGAGGCGCTGTATCCCAGCGCGGCCTTCATCGGTGGTGTCTGCACCTGCTCCCCGAGGGCTTGGCGGCTGTGAAGGGCCAGGTCGTCGATCGCCACCAGCAGGCTCTGAGCCGGATGCGCCGCCAGGAACGTCGACGCCGCCAGCGCAACCGGGGGGTGTCCCTCGCGTGCCAGCGTGGACGTGAGATGTCCCGACGTCGGGTTCAGGGTGACCAGGATCGAGTGTGTGGCGCGGGGGGCGTCTTCGATGCCGGCAGCCAGGTCGAAGTGTGGTGACTGGCGGAGGGACTCCCGCAACAATGCATGGACGAAGCCCGGAGCGATATCGGTGCTGCGGTCGGGGGCGATCACCACCGTCACCGGCGGCAGCCGTACCACGGTGCCGGCCGCCAGATGGTAGCGCACGGGCGCGGGTGGCGAGGAATGGGGAGACGCTGCTGCTGGATCCGTGGGCGCTGCGCAACCCGTGACCACAGCCGCGAGCAGCCCAAGAAGCGAGCCGAGGACGCGGGAACATGGCTGCTGTTGGCGGCTGGACATGGCGTGTTGCCGGACGGCACCTTAGCTCAGGGGTTGGGCAGCCGCCAGCCGATGACAAGGGGATGTCGTGTGGTCGAGCTGCCCTTGGCGAGCTGGTCGTTGCCTTGATCCTGTCCGCTGCGACGGCTGCCGCGGATGCCCCCCAAGGCCAGCACGCAAGGGAACCCCGGGTGGAAGGCCAGCCAGTGACGCGCCCCACAATCCGGACGGATGCCAATGGCTGGCCGGTTCCGGTTGCGCCGAAGACCCAGGAGCAGGCGATCCAGCCGCAGCTCCAGCCACCGCAGCCCCAGCCACCGCAGCCCCAGCCACCGCAGCCCCAGCAACCGCAGCATCAGCCACCGCAGCCCCAGCCAACGAAGGTCCAGCCAACGAAGGTCCAGCCAAGACAGCTCCGGCCCCGTCCGGCCCCGGATCTGCTCCACGACGTCTTCCTGCGGGTGGGGGGGCCGGACCAGATGGCGGGTTTGCAGTGTGTGGTGGCATGGATGAGCATCCAGTTGTTCGATCCCCGTGGCGCTGCGCTTGGCGAACTCGAGGTGCACCAAGAAGCAGACCTCCGTTGCGAACGCGACCGTCTGCTGTTTTCCCGTTCGTCAAGGGGACCGGACAAGGTCTATGGTCGCGACGGGGATTCGGTGTTCGCCGAGCGGCGGGGCATGGCGTGGCCCTCCCTGGAGCCACGGGCCCGGGAGGAGCTCGACGCCTTTGGCATGCTGCTGCGGATCCCTTGGGTCCTGGCGGATGCCGATCGCTTCGTCGCGGAGGGCCGTGACGAGGACTACACCGTGAATGGCCGCAGCATGGTTCGCCTGCGTTTCGAACGGCGGGCGCAGGGTGCGGTCGAAGGCACGGACCGCTTCGACCTGATCTGCCCCAAGAGCCGCATGGAACCGGAGGAGGTGCACATGCAGCTCGCCGCCACCGGTGCCACGATCCTGGTACGACTGACCGACTACAAGGTCTACGGCGGCATCCGCATCCCCACGCGCCGGGTATTCCTGAACGAGCGCCGCCGACCGCTGATGGAGATGCGCATTACGCGGCTGGACTTCGGCCAGGATCTTCCGCGGTGGCTGTTCAAGCCGCACAACCGCTGAGCCGCCGGCGCAGCTCCAGAAAAAAAACCACGCTGAAGCCCCCATGACATCAAGCCTTGGGCCATGGAGTCAAGCGGCGTCCATGACGGAAGCCGATACAGGGAGCAACGCGCCACCACCGCACCTGGGGGGGTGCGCGGCGGCGTTGCGAAGGTCGCGCGGGAAGAGGAGCCTTCGCACCTCCCGGCCGGTCAGGGGACTCCGGCCGGAAGGGTATGCTGCGTGCGGTGGTCTGGGGGGACCACCCGCGGCATGGCTCTCGCGGTGCCTTCGCGCCACCGCGGGCGCCTTTTTAACAACGCCGCCAACAACGCTGCTTCCGGGTATTGGCTCGCACTTGCCACGGCCGTAAGAACAAGGGCGATGTCAAGGCTCGGTGCGGTTGTGCTTGCGTCGCTGGTGGGGGCCATGCCCCTGGCATGGGGTTGCAGCTCCCTCTCGACTTTGCGAATGCCCGGGCGCCTGACCTCGGTGCCTGGTTCGGACCCGGTGGACCGCAGCGTCGATGCAGCGCGACAGATGATGCAACGGGGCAATCACGCCGAGGCCCTGGCGGCCATCGAGGACGTGCTGTCGACGCAGCCGCGCAACGTGGATGCGCACCGCGTGCGGCAACAGTTGCTGCAGGCCCGGGGGCGCACGGGTCTCCTGGCTTGGGAGGCAGAGCAACGGTTGCGGCAGCATCCGGGCGAGGCTTGGGCCCACTACCTGGCAGGCCGCCTTTGCCCCGACAACGAGAGCAAGCTGCGCGCCTTCCGGCGTGCCCTGGAACTGGACGACAGCTTCTTCTGGGGATGGTTCGGCCTGGCTTTCGTCAAGCGCAGCACCGACCCCGAGTTGGCCACCGCCATCTACGAGCGTCTCTACCGTGCCTCGAAGGGCCATCCGCTGGTGGCTCTGGCCCACGGTGCACTGCTGCGGGCGGGGATCTCGACGCGGAAGGCGGTCGAGGTCTACGCAGCCCTGGAGAAACAGGCCCCCGGGCTTGGCGCCAGCGGTGTGGCCCAGACCCATCTGGTGGCCGGTGCCGCGAGCAGGGCCTGGCCCCACGTCCTGACGGCGCTGCGGGAGCGGCCCTTCGACCCGGTGGTCCGCGGCCTGGTTCGCAGCTACCTGAGCCAGGGTCTGGCCGACGACCGCGTGCAGGAGTTCCTCGACGTGCTCCGGCAGGATCCATCGGCCATGGCTGAGTTCGCCAGGGATGACATCGGCCTGCTGGCGGGACTGTTCTACCGGGTCGGGGAAGGCCACAGCGCGCTGGAGGTACTGCTGCGCGGCCACGGCAGCCTATCGCCCGGGGAGCGGCAGCTGCTGTTGACGTTGTTGTTGAATGCCGGTGATGTTGCCGGCTTCCTGCGCGAGCTCCGACAGGGTTTTCCCAGCGCACTGCTGGATGACGAAGCCAACCAGGTACGTGGACCCTGGGTGACGCTGCTGAGGGGACCGTGGATGCACCACGGCGATCCCATCGATCAACCCGCACGGGCACTGGAATTGGTCCACGCGCTGGTCGACGTCGGCTTGCTAGAGGATGCCCAACGAGTGAGCTCGATCGCGTTGGTGAGATTCGGTTCCCCGACAAACGGCGACGGCGGCACGGCTGAGCAGCCAACCCGGGACCAAGCCCTCGCCGCCATACGCAATCTGAGGAGCGAGATCCGCAAGGAGATTGCCTTCGAGGCCGGGCTGCGCAGGTTGATCAACCGGGGCTACGGTCACTTCGCTCGCAGTCACGAACCACAACAAGACCTGACGGACTTCCTCGAAGAGGTCCGCAAGCTCTCGAAGCACACCCTCGGCAGGGACGTCGTGGGGCGGCCGCAGGTCTACCAGGTGCCGTTCGTAGGGCGGCTGGTGGACTCGTTCGGCAAGGGTCTGGGCCAGCACCTCGCGCGATACAACAAGCACCTCGTCCTGGGCCAGCGCAACTCCAGGCCCGTGGAGGGTCTGCTGCTCGTCCGCCTGGGCCTCACCCTCGTGGACCCGGTGGCGGGAATCAGGCTGCCTGCCAACTGCCGGGAGGTCATTGGCGAACGCCGGGAGCTTGCGCCACTGTTGCAGCACGATCTGGCCGGCATCGCCCTCCTCAACCACTATGTCATCGACATGGACCAGGTGCGGACGTGGGCGGCCAGCCTCCAGGAGCAACGCGATATCGCCCGCGCCGACGGGATGCTCCTGCGGGACCGGCTACCGGAGAAGCCCGATCCGAACCTGCCGCTGGACGTGGAGTGGCGTCTGAACCTGATGTCTCCCGTGGAAGACAGCGCCCTGGAAGCGGCGGTCCTGGACTTGATCCGCTGGCACGAGCGCGGGCACATGGTGGACTTCGGCTACTTCCTTCCGCCGACGCTGCACCCCTGGCGCTCCCTCGCGCTGTTGTTTCGCAACGGCCTCTCTGCGGCCCGGGTGGCAGGTGAGTTCGAGGCCCGCGCGGAGGTGGTGGCCCTGGCGCGCAGCAACCATACCCGCCTGGTGCTGGCGCACATCGCAGGTTTCCTGGCTGGCGATCCGGGCAGCTCCCCCCATGCCGACGGCTTCCGCCGGCTGGCCAGGCGTTTCGCCGCCGAGCTCAAGAAGCAGCACCACGAGGACCCCGGCGTGTCCCGCTGGCACGAGCTGGATCCGAAGATCGCCCGCGCCATCGGCGAGCGACTGTTGGCGGCACTCTGGTAGCGGAGGAACGCTTTTTGTTGCTCGATCCGGAGTTGTGCCCAGACTTCCTGCGCGACCGGTTGCCTTGCGTAGAATGGCCCGGTTGCCTGTCCGGCCCCTCGGACCTATCGAGGAGGCGAGTTCCGAAAAGGAGGAATCCCATGTTGAGCCCTCGAACACCCGCGGTCCTGGTGCTGATCCCGTTCTGGCTGGCACCGGTGCTGCCGGCCCAGCCCAAGCCCGGGCCCGCAAAGCCCGACCCCGAGGTCAAGGCCAAGCTGGACGAGTTCAAGGGCCTCATCAGGGATCGCAAGGGCGCCAAGGACAGCGAGGCCATCCAGATCATCGACGGTGTTCTCGTCCGTTTCGACAAGCTACACGACAAGGACAAGAAGGCCTTCGCGAAGGCGGTCTATGAACCCCTCAAGGACAGCAGGATCAAGCGCAAGGCCATGGATTGCAAACTGTTCGAGGCTGCGGTTGTTGCGCTTGGGAAGACCGGGAAGGAGGGCTCGGCGTACCTGAAGAAAGCGTTCGAGGACAAGAAGCGCTTCGGCGACGACGAGTGGCTGTCCCTACGGGCCACGATGCTCAAGAACCTGGGCAAGACCAAGGACGTCAAGTACGTCAAGTTCCTGACGGACGAGGCGCTCCGGAACATCAAGGACAACTTGATGGCTGCTGCCGGCGAGGCCCTTGGCGAGTTTGAAGACGCCAGCCTGGACCTGCGCAAGGAGATCTGCCACGACCTGATCAAGAAGTTCGTGACCATCTACGAGAACGCCAACGCGAACCTGGATACCGGGAGCCTGCTGCGAAAGACCTGGGAGGATCGCTACAAGGCGGTGTCGGACCCCTGGAACAACACCCTCAAGAAGCTCACCAAGCAGCACCTTCGGACTCCGAGCGACTGGCAGCGCTTCTACAACAAGAACAAGGAGAAGAACTGGGACAAGCTGAAAGGCGGCACCTAGTGCCCCTTGCAATGCGCCATCCTGCCGCGGCGGTGTCGGCCCCCTGGAACAACACCCTCGAGAGGCTCACCTGGCCGCTTCTCCCGAGCCCAAGAGGCTAGCAGCGGTTCTGCGAAAGTACCAAGGACTGGGACAAGCTCCAGGCCCCCTGGCAGCGCAGAAAAAGCCCTCTGCCCCCCTGGTCTCGGGGCCGGTGCGCTGCAAGCTATCGATCCGCTATCCGTCCCACGCAGTCGATGCGCTCCCTCGCCCCTGCTGTCAAGCTGTTCCTCGTGCTGGCCCTGGTGGGTGGCATGATGTGGTGCTGCAGTGAGAACAACCGTCTGCGTTTGCGGGGGCAGCTGCAGATCGAGAAGATGGCACAGGCAGAGAGTGAGCTGGAAGCCGCCAGGTCCCGGATCCGCCGACTCGAGAAGGAGCTCCTCGAGGAACGCATGCGCCAGCGGGGCATCACCGAGCTGGTGGAAGCGGCGGCCAAGAAGACCGAGGAGCAGTGGGACCAGATCAACGAGAGGTTGGTCAGTCGGCGGCAGCTCATGCCGGAGGGTCTGCGCCGCAGCCTTGTCGCCCTCAATGACTGCCTGCGCGAGGACGGCTACCCAGGCATGCGGTTCATGGCTGCCTCGGGCATCCAAGACAAGACCCT
The DNA here is from genome assembly GCA_003235605.1 of Planctomycetota bacterium. The sequence continues at coordinate 6,239 of QJVU01000757.1, forward strand.
CAGCAAGGCGGAGATGTACGAGCACGAGGCCAGGGGCCTGGGCTCGGACCTGTACCTGGCGGCCGAGGTCACGTTCCTTCTGGACCGCAGCAAAGGCAAGCTGACGATGTGGTTTCGCAAGGGGACCATGGTCAAGGACGGTCAGCGCCAGACGATCCCTGCCGAGGGTTGCCCGGTGGTGTTGCCTTCCGTGTTCGGCCCCATGTGGGAGCGCCGCCTGCCGTTCCTGATCCGGGCCGACGGAGACTATCCGGAGCCCGCTCACAAGAAGGTCCGGCCCAAGCCACTGGATCCGGTCAGCCGCGGGGACTGGTTGCTGCGGCTGGACCAGCTCATCCGTGCTGCGAAGACCCACCTCCGCTACCGGGTCGACCGGTTCCGCGGCCTGAAGGATGCCACTTTCCAGGAGGTCTTGCTCCTGGGTTATGACGACAAGAAGCGCCTGGCGGAGAGTGCTGAGGTCGCGGAGCTGCAGGTCGTGGTCGACAAGCGTCGCGGCACCGTGGAGTTGATGCTGCGTGACGGCCTGCTGCGCAAGCCAGGGGGGCAGACCCGCATCGACGCGGAGGGCTACCGGATCCTGCTATTGGGGGTCACGCCGACCGAAGCCAGCGACAGCATGATGGGAATGGTGGTGCAGAAGTGAGCTCGCGATCCGATCCGAGCCCCTCCGGAGCCCTGTTCAAGGCCTTTGCCGCGGAGTGGGCGCAGCGGGTAGAGACCACCCTGCAAGACCTGCTGCCGTCGTCCGACACACGCCCCGCACGGCTCCACGAAGCGATGCGCTACGTGGTGTTTCCAGGCGGCAAGCGGCTGCGCCCGATGCTGGTCTTGCTCGGTGCGAAGGTCACCGGTGGGGATCCGGCCCGGGTGCTGCGGCCGGCGGCAGCGGTTGAACTGGTCCACTGCTACAGCCTCGTGCACGACGACCTGCCGTGCATGGATGACGACGACTTGCGGCGCGGGCGACCCACGTGCCACCGAGCCTTCGGCGAGGCCATGGCCGTGCTGGTCGGAGACGCGCTGCTGACCCTGGCGTTCGAAGCCATCGCGGATGCTGGCGCCGATGCGGTTCGCGTGCTGGCCCAGGGCGCCGGCAGCCAGGGCATGGTGGCTGGTCAGGTTGCCGACATGGCAGCGCAGGCCCCGCGGGCGGGGACCGGACCTGCCATCGACGAGTTGGCTTGGATCCATGACCACAAGACCGGTGCGTTGATCAAGGCCAGCCTGGAGATCGGTGCCCTTGCTGGCGGCGGTGGGACGGGAACTCTCGACGCGGTGCGGCTGTACGGCGGCCTCTGCGGCCGTGCCTTCCAGATCGCCGACGACTGCCTGGACGTGACCGGGGCCGCTGCGGACCTGGGCCGGGAACCGGGCCAGGACCAGAGTCGGAACAAGCTCACTTGGCCCGCTGCCACCGACCTTTCCGAGAGCCTGGACGAGGCCCGGCGCCTGGCCAACCGCGCCGCAGCACTGGCCCCGGCCATCCTCGCCGGGCGCGAAGCCTCGGGTGCCCTGGAATCCGAGAGCGCGCTGCTGCAAGATGTGGCGCTCTACACGGTGACGCGAGGGTCCTAGTAGCCCGATAGCCAGCTTGGAACCACAGAGCCTTCCCGAGAAGACGCCGCTCTTCGAGAAGATCACCTACCCGGACGACCTCAAGCGGTTGCAGCCGGACCAGCTGCCGCAGCTCTGCGCGGAGCTGCGCAGGGTGATCATGGAGACCGTCAAGGTGACCGGCGGGCACCTCGGCTCCGGCATGGGTGTGGTGGAGCTGACGGTAGCGCTGCACTACATATTCGACTTCGCCGAGGACCGGCTGGTGATGGATGTCGGCCACCAAGCCTATCCGCACAAGCTGCTCACCGGCCGCAAGCAACGGTTCCACACCCTCCGGCAGAAGGGTGGCCTGTCCGGCTTCACCAACCGCTTCGAGTCCAAGTACGACGTCTACAACTGCGGCCACGCGGGTACCGCGACGTCGGCATCCCTGGGCATTGCCATCGGGGACCGCCTGCTCGGGCGCGACCGAAACGTGGTGGCCCTCGTCGGGGATGCTGCCATGGGCTGCGGCGTCGCCTTCGAGGCGCTGAATCACTCCGGGGCCACCGACCGCGAGAACCTGCTGGTGGTGCTGAACGACAACCGCTGGTCCATCGCCCAGACCGTTGGCGCCTTGACGCGCTACCTCACCAGGATCCGCACCGGCAACCTCTACCAGCAGGCGAGAAAGAAGCTGCACCACCTGATCCAGTCGATCCCGGTGATCGGCAAGGATCTGGACGAGCGCTTGGACCACGGTCTGGATGCGGTGCGCCACCTGGTGGCACCGGGGCACATCTTCGAGGCCCTGGGGCTGGACTACTACGGTCCGGTGGACGGCCACGACATCGCCGAGTTGCTGGACGTGCTGACCCGGCTCAAGGACCTCAAGGGCATCAGGCTCCTGCACGTGCGCACCGAGAAGGGGCGCGGTGTGCCGGGTTCCCAGGAGCGCTACGATCGCGCCCATGCCGCCAAGCCGCAGCCCAAGCCGCAGGCGCAGCCCCGCAAGGTGCCCATGGAACCCAAGGTGGTGCCGCCGGCGCGCCCGAAGCGCAAGGGGCGGGCCTGGACCGAGTGGTTCGGCGAGGCTATCGAGGAGCTCGCCGCGGAGAATGAGAAGGTGATAGCCATCACGGCGGCGATGCCCGACGGCACGGGCCTGATGAGCTACAGGGAGCGGTTCCCCGAGCGTTTCATCGACGCCGGCATTGCCGAGCAACACGCGGTGGCCATGGCCTCGGGTCTGGCCACTGCCGGCATGCGCCCGGTTGCCGCGATCTATTCCACGTTCCTGCAACGGGGCTACGACCAGATTTTCCAGGAGGTCGCGCTGCAACGGCTGCCGGTGCTGTTCGCGATCGACCGCGCCGGTCTGGTGGGGGAGGACGGCTACTCCCACAACGGCGTGTTCGACATCGCCTACCTCCGCACGTTCCCCGAAATGGTGCTGATGGCTCCCAAGGATGGCCCGGAGCTGCGCGACATGCTGGCGTTGGGACTCACCTTGGACCGACCCTGCGCTGTGCGCTACGCCCGGGGCAATGCCCCGGAGCCCGACGAGCTGCTGCCGCACGGCCAGCAAAGCCAGCCCCTCCAACTGGGCAGGTCCGAGATCCTGCGCCAGGGCGGTGATGGCGCCATCCTGGCCTACGGGCACATGGTTCAGACAGCCGTGGAGGCTGCGGAGATCCTTGCCCGGGAGGGCTTCCAGATCGAGGTCGTGAACGCCCGTTTCGCCAAGCCCTTGGACCGGCCGGCGATCCTGGCCCTGGGCGATCGCCATGACCACGTCCTCACCTTGGAAGACCATGCCGTTATGGGCGGTTTCGGCTCCGCAGTCCTGGAGCTGCTTGCCGCCGAGGTCCCGGTGCGCGCCCGGTTCGAGCCGGTGGGCATACCCGACCGGTTCATTCCCCATGCCTCCTGCCGTCAGGCCCACGAGGATGCTGGCATCGATGCCGCGAGCGTGGCTGCCCGCTTGTCGGCGCGCATCACGAGGTCGCGCTCGAAGACGGCTGCGTCGCGGGCCTAGGACCCGATTCGCCGTGATCCCAAGGACGACGGTCCTGCTTCTCGGCGACAAGAAGAAGGGTGGCACCCGGGAGATGGTCGATGAGTTCGGCACTTGGCTCAGGCAGCAGCCGCAGGTGGACCGGGTGCAGGTGGTTCTCGACCGGGAGATTCCCCTCCACGACCTGGATGCCGACCTTGTCCTGGTGTTCGGGGGCGACGGGTCCATTCTGTCCGCCGCCCGGCGAATGGGCACCCGCCAGCTGCCCACGGTCGGCATCAACCTGGGGCGACTCGGTTTCCTGACTGCTGGCGGCAAGCAGCATGCCCGCGAAGTGATCCGGATGGCGCTCCGGGGCGAGCTCGCCGAAGAGGCACGCATCATGCTGGACTGCCGGGTGCAGCGGGCCGATGGCCGTGAGACCGAAGCGGTGTTCGCTCTGAACGACGGTGTGCTGCACCGTCGTGCGACCACGGGCAGCATCACCATCACGGCCTGCCGTCGCGACGACGAACTGGCCACCTACCTCGGTGATGGCCTCATCGTCGCTACCCCCACGGGTTCCACTGCGTATTCCCTGGCTGCGGGTGGGCCGGTGCTGGCGCCCACGATGGAGGCGGTGGTGTTGACACCTCTCGCCTCCCATAGCCTGGCACTGCGTCCACTGGTCCTGCCCCTCAAGGAGGGGCTCGACCTTGTGGTTCAGGACGCGGGTGAAGACGGCTGCTGTGCCTTCACCATCGACGGCCAGGTGATCATGGATGTGGCCCCTGGAGACCGGGTCTGCCTGCGGCCTGCACCTGTGACCTTTCGGCACTTGATCCAGAGTGAGCGGTCCTTCTACAAGGTCTTCCGCGAGAAGTTCGGCTGGGCGGACGTGCCGGGATCTCGAGGTGAGTAGTTGCAGCACCGTGCCAGGCACAAGCAGGCAGGTATCGGCGTTCTGCTGGTCTGTCTGATTCTGCAGACCGCACTGGTTCCCCGGCAGATCGAGGCCCAGGCGCCCGGGGAACGTTACCTCGCGGACTTCGAGTTCCTCAAGAAGACCGTTGCACAGCACTCCGCCGCGTTGCGCCGGCAGAAGCTGAACTGGAAGAAGATCTGTGGGGACATGCGACCGTCTTTCGAGAGCTGCAGGGACGACGTGACCCACGTCAAGAACGCCATGCGCCTGCTGGCCTGCCTCGGCGACAGCCACACCGGTGTAACCCGACACGCGGTGAAGGTCGATCTTCCCCGGAAGTGGGACGGCATGTTCGGAGGCGGGCTCTGGTTCGGGTGGGAGCAGGGGCGCTTCATCCTGCGAGGTCTCATGAAAGGGCATGCCCTCGGGAACACGGTTCCGCCGGGCTCCATCCTGCTGGCAATCGGGGGCCGGCCCACCTGGTTGGCCATGGCCGTCGAGAAGCGCCGGATTACCACCTACCAGGGATCCTCCTCGGACCACTCCCTGTTCGCATCACTCGGCAACCGGTTGCTCCCGTTCGGAACCCGGCAAGAACTGGATTTGCACTTCCTGAAACCCGACCTGAACACTGTCCAGGTACAGGTGCGGCGGTGGGGGCCGGGAGGGAAGGCCTTCTACCCCTGGGTGGCGGAGTTCCCCGAGGGTGTCAAGTGGGAGGATGGGGCAGTGGGCAGCATGCTGAAGCTGCCCTGGTGCGACAAGGTCGGTTGGCTGCGCATCACCGGCAGCATGGACCGACCCACTGCCAAGGCCTTTCACCGTGTCTTCGACAACCTGCGTGCCATGGAGGCGCTCATCCTGGACTGTCGCGGCATGGGTGGAGGCAGCGACGCTTGCGCCTGGGAGATGTGCGGTCGGTTGTTCCCGAAGGCCGTTGCCAACGGCCGGCAGCGCAAGCTGGCGCCCACCGGTGCCTGGCAGTTTGGCGGCCCGGTGGTGATGTTGCAGGACGAAACCGAGGTCTCCTCAGCGGAGACGTTCACTTGGGCCCTGAGCGAGACCCAGCGGGTGGTGTCCGTCGGGCAGCCCACCGGCGGCTGGGGGATCATCCCCAGGAGCTTCGACTGTCCCTCGGGCCTGCTCAGCTTCCGCCTCGGGGTCAACGACCGCCCCACGCCGATCCGCGGCATCCACACCGAAGGCGTCGGTTGGCCGCCGGACATCCTGGTGCCTCATGGCCCGGAGTTCTGCAAGAGCCCCGACCCCACGGGCGAAGTCGGCCGGGAAGTGCTTCATCTGCTGCACGCCGGCATTCCACGGGAACAGCTCGTGGCCAGCTTCCAGGGGTTGTTCGCCGGCGATGTGACCGGCTTCCGCAAGAGGACCGCGGCTTTCGCCAAGAAGGCCCGAGGGTTCTCAGCGACCGCCTTCGCCAGGCGCGTACTGGCGGATCTGGAAAAGACCCTCGAGATGGAGGCCGCCATCCTGCGCGGCCGCGACGGCCCGCCCGCCGATGTCCTCGGGCTGAGCCGGCGCGTCGAGGAGTTGCTGACCCGGGCAAAGCGTGCCGGGCTGCACAAGAAGGCGGCGATCCTCAGGAAGTCCGCGCAGGCCGTGAAGCAGGAGGCCTCTGCCCAGGAGGCCTTGCTTCATCTCCTGGACGCCGGAGAGGCAGAAGACCCGAAGAATCGCGCGGACTTCCTGCGCAGCCACCACGGCACCAGGGTGGCAGCCTGGGCCCGCAAGGCGCTGTTCAAGTAGTACGTGGCTACTGGCCGGTACGGACCCGCCACAGCTCCATGCCGTGCACGCCGTCGTCGGCTCCGGTGATCAGACTCTGGCCCAGCATGGCGAAGGATGTCTCGCCGTGAATGCTGTTTGCCGGGCCGGGATTGAACTCATGGGCCAGGGCCGTGCCCTCGCGGGTGCCGTCGCTCCGCCAGAGCTCGAAACCGTTCGCCGGCGTCGGGGCATAGAACCAGGCCACGTTGCCGAACCCCCGGATACCCTGAGGCGTCGAACCCAGGCAGCCCGGGAAGATGTCTCGGAGCTTCACCGTGCCGCTGCCTGTGCCATCGCTGCGCCACAGCTCCGGACCGCTGCTGCCGTCGTTGGCCCAGAAGATGAGGGCTCCGCCCACCGCCAACAGGTCCGACGGCAGCGAGCCGTGAGGGGTGTTTCGGAGCGCTCCCGGGTAGATGTCCTTGACCAGGGTCGTGCCCACCGTGGAGCCGTCGCTCCGCCAGAGCTCCCTGCCGGCGTGGCCGTCGTCCGCGCTGAAGAACAGGGTGTTGCCCACCGCTGTCAGGTGCATCGGAAACGCGTCGGTAGCCGAGCTGCCGGTCATCTCCGAATGAATGTCCTTGACGAGGGTGGTGCCGTTGGCGGTGCCGTTGCTCTTCCAGAGCTCCCTACCCGTGGTGCCGTCGTTGGCCACCAGGAACAGGGTGGTCCCCACGGCCGCCAGGTTCTGAGGCGCCGAGCTGGCGACACCGGGCAGTATGTCCTTCACCAGGACGGTCCCGGCCTCGGTACCGTTCGTCTTCCACAGCTCGGCACCGTGCTCGTTGTCCACGGCAGTGAAGTACAGCATCCCGCCGAGGGACATGAGCTCGTTGGGTCCGGAGCTGCCGACGCCGGGCACGATGTCCTTCACCCGGACGGTACCCGAAGCCGTGCCGTTGCTTCGCCAGAGCTCGTCGCCACCGTCCTTGTCGGCGGCGGTGAAAAACAATGTTCCGCCTACCGCGGTCAACCATGCTGGCGAGGAGCTGAGCGGCACGCCGCGGCCGTCGACGCCGGGTTGGATGTCCTTGACCAGGCTGGTCCCGGCAACGGTCCCGTTGGTCTTCCAGAGCTCACGGCCGCTGCCGTCGGTGAACGCGGCGAAGAACATGGTGTTGCCCACCACCGTGAAGCCGGCAGGCAGGGAGCTCTCCGGCCCGGGCCGGATGTCCAGGAACAAGGCCGTGCCCGCGGCGGTGCCATCGCTGCGCCACAGCTCCAGGCCGTGGTCATTGCTGCCGTTGCCGTCGTTGGCCACGAAGTAGACCGCACCTCGAAACTCGATCATCTGGGTCGGTGCCGAGGACGCGCCACCTTCCGGGTTCAGGTTCCGCACCAGCGCAGCGTCGCCCGCGCTGGTGCCGTGGGCCACGAACAGTTCGCGCCCGTTGTCGCCGTCGCGGGCTGCGAACAGCAAGGCACTGCCCGTCCAGACCACGTCCGAGGGCGACGAGCCCGGCGTTCCGGGGTGGATGTCGGCCAGGAGCGTGGTTCCCACGGCGGTGCCGTCGCTGCGCCACAACTCGCTGCCGTGAATGCCATCATCCGCCGCAAAGACGAGCTCCGTGCCCGAGATCGCGACCAGCCCGGCTGGCGAGGAGTCCGCTGCCAGGCCGGACACGTTGATGTCCTTGACGAGGGTGGTGCCGCTGGCGGTGCCGTCGCTCTTCCAGAGCTCCCGTCCGATGCCGGTGCTGGTGGCTGCAAAGAACAGACTGCCGCCGACGGCGGCCAGGCCACCGGGAAGCGAGCTGCCGATGCCGGGGACGATGTCACGGACCAGCACCGTGCCGTTTCCAGAGCCGTCGGTCTTCCAAAGCTCATTGCCGGCAGTGCTCGTGGCGCTGAAGAACATCTGGCTGCCGACCACGGTCATGCCCCTGGGGTCGGAGCCGAAGGATCCTGCACGGATGTCCGCGACCAATGCGGTGCCCGTGGAAGTGCCGTCCGAGGCCCACAGCTCGGAGCCAGAGCTGCCGTTGTCCGCGGTGAAGAAGATCCGGCCCCGAAACGCCACCAGGTCGTGTGGATCCGACCCTCCGGCGCCGGCCCGAATGTCGGCTACCAGCACGGTGCCCTCCGTGGTCCCGTCGCTCTTCCAGAGCTCACGCCCCCCGGTCTGGGTGCGACCGGTGAAGAACAAGGTAGCGCCTGTCAGGACGAGTTCGGCCGGGGAGGAGCTCAGAGGTCCACCGGACGGGAGCTCCCCGGGGTCGATGTCGCTGACGAGCACGGTGCCCGCCGCGGTACCATCGCTCTTCCAGAGCTCGGTGCCGTGGTCATCGTCCGTGGCCGCAAAATAAAGCGTGCCGGCCCCGGCGGTGAGCTGCCGCGGGGACGAACCGGCGCAGCCGGGACGGATGTCCTTGATCAGGACCGTGCCGGCAGCCGTGCCATCGGTCTTCCATAGCTCCCGGCCGCTATCCGGACCCAACGCGCTGAAGTAGAGGGCCCCATCCATCACCGTCAGGCTGTCAGGCGACGAGCCGATGCTGCCCGGCAGTATGTCCGTCACGAGGACCGTGCCCGACCCGGTGCCGTCTGTCCTCCACAACTCGGCGCCGTGTGCGCTGGTGGTTGCGACAAAGAACACGAGGCCGCCCATCCGGACCATTCGCTGCGGCGACGAGTCCTGGATGGCTCCCTGGGTGTGGATGTCCCGCAGCAGCACCGTGAGCTCCGGCAGCTGCTGTCCCGAACTACCGCTGCTGCCACCGCAGGATTGCAGCAGCACCCCGACCAGCAGACCTGCGGCGGCAACGAGTCGGTTGGTCACGGGCGGATGGTAGCCGGCGACACGACGGCCGCAAGGCGCCGGCAGCCGCCGCTGTGAGCGGTTGCGCTCGTGCCGGAATGTGTGCGGTCAGGTCAGCCCTCGGCTTGCAGCTCCCGGGCCAGGGACAACAACACCTCGCTGACCGTGGGGTGGTACCAGGGCATCTTCAACAGGTCTGCGGCAGTGCCGTGGTAGTACATCACCGCCGCGATCGTGTGGACGATGTCGTCCGCCCGCGGCCCCAGGATCTGTGCGCCCAGGATCTCGCCGTCGTTCCGGCGGCCCACCACCTTGTACACGCCGTGTCGGACATCCATGGTGATTGCCCTGCCGGTCTCGGCAAAGAACGCGTGGGCGGTGACGGTGTCGATTCCCTGTTGCCGCGCGTGCTTTTCGGTCATGCCGATGGTGGCAAGGGGCGGGTCGGTGAACACCACGGCCATGTGGAGTCGCTGCTCCACCTCGTGACTACCCACTACCCGAGCGGCTCCGAGACCCGCGACCTCGCCCTCCCAGTTGGCGACATGCAGCAACAGTCGCGAGCCCGAGGCGTCGCCGGCCACGAACACCTTGTCGTTGGTGGTGCGCATGTCCCTGCCATGAACGACCCGGCCGCCCTTCACCTGGATGCCGGCGGCCTCCAGGCCGAGACCGTCGATGCGGGGCGCACGGCCCGTGGCTGCGACGAAATGGGCCGCCTCGATCGCCCGCTCACGGCCGTTCACCCCGACCTCCAGCGCGACGCCGTCTCCCGCCTTGCGGAGTCGCTCCGGCTGGCACGGTGACACCAGCTCCAGGTTGGGCTCGTCCCGCATCACCTTCACTATCTCCTCGGAGATCAGCGGGTCGATGTCGCAGAACAACGGGCGCCTGCTGACCAGGAATACCTTGGTGCCCATCCGCGCCAGGAACTGCGCCAGCTCCATTCCCACGGCGCCGCTCCCGAGCACGATTGCGGACACCGGCACGGACTTCAGCTCCAGGACATCATCGCTCGTCCAGACCGGCACGGTGTCGATACCCTCGAGCGGCGGCATGTGCGGCACAGAGCCGGTGGCCAGCACCGCCCCTTTGGTGAAGCGGTAGGTCTCACCGTTCGCTTCCACGGTGTCGCTGCCCACGAAGCGCGCCCAGGCGTCGATGACGTCGTAGCCTCCTTGCTCGATGCCCCGGATCTTGGCAGTCTGGAAGCGGCGCACCTTGGCCTCCTTGTTGGCCATCACCGCCGCGAAGTCGAGCGACGGCCGGGTGTGGCCAACGCCGGGGGTGTGGTGGTGGGCGGCCTCGTGAAAGAGGTGGGCGGCGTGGAGCATGGTCTTGGTGGGCATGCAGCCACGCAGGATGCAGAGCCCGCCCAGCTCACCGCTGTTGAACATCGCCACTTCGGCGCCGGCACGGCGGGCTGCCTTGGCGGCAGCGGTGCCCGCAGTGCCGCCGCCGAGAACGAGGACATCGTAGGTCTTCATACCGTGTTACCCCAACTCGAACTGGCGCCTGGCGTCCACCGCGTCCCGATTGATGCAAACGTCGGCCTCCTGCAAACGGTCCGCAAGGGGGTAGTCCCGTCCCACCGCGGAGCGGAGTTGGCGCATCATCTGCACGGCCATGCGCATGGTGCGCACGACGTCGCCGCTGTCCTGACCCGCAAGGCTCTCCACGGTCGTCATGTCGGCGCCATGGGTCCAGGCATCGACTGCCGGGGCGATCGAGAACACCGGCAGCTTGATGTGTGAGCGCAGACCCATCTTCAGCTCGATGGCGGCAAACCTGCGCACGGCCTTGTCGATGCGGTGGACAAGAGCCTTCAGAGCCGTGCGCGCGGGATGGGCGCCGTTGGTCGATCTGCGCCGCTCCTCGTGCACCAGACAGCAGAATGTGGCAGCCAGCTGATGCATGTCCATCTGCTCCAGCACGCCATCGAACAGTAGCTCGGTGACCTGTATTTCGTAGCCGTTGATGTGGCAGGCCATGCGTCCACGCGGCAGCAAGCCCTGCTCGTTCAGATAGCCGGCTTCCGTCAGCACATGGATGCGCGCGCGCAGACCTGCTCGGGCCTTGCTGCGAATACGTTCCCGCTGGCGCTGGCTGCCAGTCTCCGCCTGAAAGGCAGCGAACGACCGGTCGTATGCGTCCATCATGTCCATCCCCATGTGGTTGTAGAGGTTCATGACCGTCGAGTAGGACAGGTTGAAGCGCGACTGGATCGGTTCCACCCTGCTGCTGAACAGGTCGGCCAGGGGCGCGTCTTCCAGATCCTCGTCGTCCATGATCGAGATCACCAGCCCTTCCCTGTCGATGCCCTGGCGCCCGGCACGACCTGCCATCTGGTTGTAGTCCATGACCTTCATGTAGTCGAACGAGACGCCATCGAACTTCTTCAGCGAATCGAACACGACCGTGCGCGCGGGCATGTTGATACCCAATGCAAAGGTCTCGGTCGTGAACAGCAGCTGCAGCAGTCCCGACGTGAACAGCCGCTCGACAATCTCCTTGTGGATCGGCAGCATGCCAGCGTGGTGGAAGCCCACGCCACAGAGAGCGCGCCGGCGTACGCCCCGCAACGCCGGGTCCCGTTCGGGATCCAGCTCGAACTTCCGACAGAGCTCCTGCACGAGGGCGTCCATGGCTTCTCGCTGTTGTTTGTTGAGAAGGCGGCGGTGAAGGTTGTGCTCGGCCTTGATCTCGCACTCCTTGCGGCTGAAGCAGAAGAACAGCACGGGCATCAGGTCGTTGTCCTGGAGATGGTCCAGCACCAGGGCCGTGGACTGGTGGGCAAGGTGCGCCGGCCGCCGCCTGCGTTCCCGTTCCCTCCGGCCCGCACCACCACGCCCGCCAGGGCGACCGCGATGTCTCCCCCTACCGCGCCGCTGGCGGCGATCATGCTCCCGCCGCATGTTCTGGATCGCCCGACGCCGCTGGGCCATGTTGAACAGGCCCGTGTTCAGGTGCATGAGCTGGTGCTTCAGGGGCACGGGCCGCTTGCCATGGTGGATGACCTCCAACTCGTGGGGCCGTAGAGCCTGGAGCCACTTTCCGAACTGCGCCAGGTTGCTGATCGTCGCTGACAGGCCCACGAACCGCAGGTGGTCCGGCGCGAAGATCATGCTCTCCTCCCACACGGTCCCGCGTTCCGGGTCATCGAGGAAATGGATCTCGTCGAAGATCACGAAGTCCACGTCCCGAAAGCGTCTGGGATCCTCGAACACCGAGTTGCGGAAGATCTCGGTGGTCATGATCAGCACTGCAGCCTGGGGATCGAGACTGAGGTCTCCGGTCATCAGTCCCACATCGAGGCCGTCCGCCTTGAAGTCCCTGTACTTCTGGTTGCTGAGCGCCTTGATGGGACTGGTGTAGATGACCTTCCGATGGTTGTGCACGGCGCGGTCGATGGCGAACTCCGCCACCAGTGTCTTGCCCGCACCGGTGGGCGCCGACACCAGCACGTTCTTGTTCGAGCCAATGGCCCGCGCGGCCTGCACCTGGAACGGATTCAAGGAGTAGCCCTTGAACTTCATGCTGCCGTCGAAGCCCCTGATCGCCCTGGGAGGTGGTTCCCCTGCGGGGCACGGTTCTTCTCTGGGGCCATGTGTGGAATCTCTGTGGAAAGTAGCCACCGTTGCATCCCGAGGCCGCTCTGCTATGCTCCGCAGACAGCGGTTGAGATCACCACGTCAGGAGTCCTGGCGGCGACGGTGATCTCGTGGATCAAACAGGCGAGCCTGCTCGAGCTTGCCCGTACAAAGAACTAGGGAGGTGGAGATGGAAAAGCAAGTCGACGGCAACCTGGAGAGTTTCATGCAGCGGCGGATCTCGCAGCTGAAGGTCTCCGCGCGGTTGCTGGAGCACGAGCTCGACGCCGCCAAGGGCAATGACGTGACCATGGACC
>QJVU01000609.1 GCA_003235605.1 Planctomycetota bacterium
CGAGCGTCTGTCACAGGTGCAGGACCTGATCGTCAAGATGCGTGACTTCGTGGACCAGGTCTACGTGCCGGACACCTTGGCCATCGCGGGCTTCTACAAGGACTGGGCCGACCGCGGCGAAGGGCTGGGCAATTTCCTGTGCTACGGCGACTTCCCCGAGAAGGGCATGGACGACCCGGCCAGCTTCCTGATCCCGGCCGGGGTGATCCTGGACCGTGACCTGTCCACCATGCACGAGGTGGACATGAGCGCCGACGACGAGGTCCAGGAGTACATCGCCCATTCCTGGTACGACTACAGCGGCGGCAAGAGCCAGGGCCTACACCCCTACGAGGGCGAGACCAGCCTCAGCTACACGGGTCCCACACCACCTTACAAGCACCTGGATGTGAGCCAGGGCTACTCCTGGCTGAAGGCACCGCGCTGGAAGGGCAGGGCGATGGAGGTAGGTCCCCTGGCCCGGGTGCTCATCCTGTATGCCAAGGGTCACGAGCAGACCCGGGAGCTGGTGCAGATGACGTTGAAGACCCTGGACGTTCCGGTGCGCGCCTTGTTCTCCACCCTCGGGCGCACCGCCGCCCGCACCCTGGAGACCAAGGTCATCGCCGATGCCATGCAGACCTGGTATGACAACCTGGTCGCCAACATCAAGGCCGGCGACACCAGGACCTTCAACGAAGCCCTGTGGGAGCCCTCGAGCTGGCCGAAACAGGCCCGCGGCGTGGGCTACACCGAAGCACCGCGCGGCGCCCTGGCCCATTGGGTGGTGATCGAGGACGGCAAGATCGCCAACTACCAGGCGGTGGTGCCGAGCACCTGGAACGCCGGACCGCGCGATCCGCAGGGCCAGGCCGGCGCCTACGAGGCCGCGCTTCAGGACAACCACCGGATGCACGATCCGTCGCAGCCGATCGAGATCCTGCGGACCATCCACAGCTTCGATCCCTGTATCGCCTGTGCGGTGCACGTGACCGACCCAGGTGGTAAAGAGCTGGTCCAGGTCAAGATCCGTTAAGGCGATTGCCGTCTCCTCTGTATCGGCCGCTATCGAAGCCTGTCACGCGGTACCGACACGCGATCAGACCGCGACGACTTGCGTCGACAACGGGCGGGGAATGCGCGTCAGGGTATTGCTTCCTCCTCCGCCTCGGGCTCCTGCTCGAGCGCGCCCAGCCAGCCGAGATCGTCGAGGATGCCGTAGACCGCCGGCACCAGGAACAGCGCCAGCAGGGTGGCCGTAGCCAGGCCGAAGGCGAGGCTGACCGCCAAGGGCATGAGGAACTGGGCCTGCAGGCTCTGCTCGAGCAGCAGGGGCATGAGGCCCGCCACGGTGGTGATGGAAGTGAGCAGGATGGGTCGGAAGCGGGCACGGCCCGCCTGCTTGGCCGCCTCGGGAACCGAGACGCCGCGGGCCTGGGCCTCTCGGATGAACACCACCAGCAGAATAGAATCGTTGACCACCACGCCGAACAGAGAGGTCATGCCGACCATGCTGGGCATGGACAGGTCCAGCCCCATGACCAGATGACCGAGAACCACGCCAATCAGGGCGGTCGGAATCACCACCAGCACGGTGAGCGGGGCCAGATAACCGCGCAGCTGCAGAGCCAGCAGGCCGTACACGCCAAGCAGACCCAGCAGTACGTGGCGCAGGATGGAGCGGCTGGTCTCGGCGGACTCGCGGCTTTCCCCCTCCACGTCGAAGCGCAGCTCCGGGTAACGTGTGAGCAGGCCCGGGAGGAAGTCGGCCCGCAGCAGCCCCAGCAGCTCCCGGGCGTTGGCTTGGCCCCGGTCCACGTCGCCCTGTATGCTGACGGCGCGTTGCCCGTCCACCCGGTGGATGCGGGCCCAGCCGCGGGTCTCTACGACCTCGGCGACCACGGACAGAGGCACCTGGGCGGCGTCGCGGCCGACCACGGTGAATTCGTCCAGGTCCTGTGGACCCACACGGTCTGCGGCGGCCAGCCGCAGGTCCACCTCGTAGTCCTCCGTACCGACCGGAAAGGCGTCCACCTCGATACCCTGGAAGGCACCGTGCAGCTGGTCCGCTACGGTCCGTGCGTCCAGACCCATGGCGCCCGCCTCCGGCTTGAGACGCACCCGCAGCTCGCGCTTGCCGGGACGCAGATCGTCGCCCAAGTCCAGAACGCCGGCGAAGCCTTCCAGCCAGGCCCGCAGCTCCCGCGAGGCGGCCTCCATGCGGTCCAGGTCAGGGCCCCGCAGGCGCAGATCGATCGGGCGTCCCGCGGGGCCGATGTCGGGCTCGGTGAACTTCACCGAGATGACGTCGGCCAAACGGCCGGACTCCTCGCGCCACAGGTTGAGCACCTCGCCCAGAGGAGCGTCGCGCAGCCCGGTGCCAAGCAGGTCAACCACTACCCGAGCCACGTGGGGGCCGGTCTCGAAGGAGTCCGGATTCTGCCCGTAAATGACCATGACGTTGCGCACCAGATCCCGTCCCTCCGGTTGGCGCGGCCGAAAGTGCTCGTTGACCCGCTCCAGCGCCGCCGTCAGCTTTGCCACGACCTCTTCGGTACGAGCCAGCGGAGTGCCCTGCGGCAGCAGCAATCGGGCCTCCACCACGTCCCCATCCAGGTCAGGGAAGGCGACGAACTTGATCCGGCCGCCCACCGGCACAGACACCGCGAGCAACAGCAGGAGCACGACCAGGCCCAGCGTCAGGTAGCGCAGGTCCACGGCTCGGTCCAGCAGAGGTCCGAACCAGCGCTCGCGCAGGGCGTCGAAGCCGCGCTCGAAGGCGCGGCGAAAGGCCGGTTGGCTGTGGCGCCCGGCGTGTGCCAGAGAGTGGCTAAGGTGATGGGGCAGGATCCAGAACGCCTCCAACAGACTCACCGAGATCACCACGATCAACACGATCGGCATGACCCGCAGGATCTGGCCGATTTCTCCGCTGATGAAGGCAAGGGAGCCGAATACCAGCACCGTGGTTGCGAAGGAGGACAGGATGCCGGGAAGGACCTGCCTCGCCCCGGCGATAGCCGCATGGGCGGGATCGTCGCCCTTGGCCATGCGCGCCGCGACGTTCTCGGCGATGACAATGGCGTCGTCCATCAATAGGCCGATTCCGATGAGCAGGCCCACCATGGCGATCATATTGATGGTGATGTCCAGCATCGGCAGGATGAACAGGGCCCCGAGGAAGGACACCGGCAGGCCCATGGCGACCCAGAAGCTGTAGCGGAAGCTGAAGAACAGCCAGAGCACCAGGAACACCAGTAACAGGCCCTGGAGGCCGTTTCGCAGCAGCATGTCGAGGCGGTCCTGGACCACCGAAGCCCGGTCCTGGGTGAGCGCGAGGGTCACGCCGGCAGGCGCACGCTCTTGCTCGGCGGCCACGAAGGCCTTGACCGCCCCCAGCACATCGAGGATGTCCTCGGAGCGATTCTTGGCGATGTCCAGCACCGCCGCGCGCCGGCCGTTGAACAGGATCTTCTCCTCCGGCCGGTCGAAGCGGTCGCTGACCTCGGCGATCTCCCCCAGGCGGATGGCTGCCCCGCCGGCGCTGGAGAGCACCACCAGGTCACGCATCGCCGCCGCGCTCTTACGCTGGTCGTCGAAGCGCAGCACCAGGTCTTCGGCGCCACCCTCCAGCTGTCCCGCCGGCATTCCCACGCTGTAGCGGCCCACCGCCGCGGCCAGGTCCACCGCGGACAGACCGTACTGGCGCAGCCGCCAGGCCGGCACCTCGATCCGGATGTGGTGCTCGGAGAAACCGTTGATTGTGATGTCGGCGACGTCCGTCCGGGCCATCAGTCGGTCCTTCAGGTCCTCGGCATAGGCTTTCAGGGCCACCGGGTCGCCGGGGCCGGTCACGGCGATGGAGATCACCGGCTCTGTGCGGCCCCGCTCCTCCACCACAGGGAGCTCGGTCTGGGCAGGGAAATCGTCGATGGCGTCCACCGCTGATTTCACGTCGTCCAGAAAGCGCAGCATGTCCGCGCCTTCGCGCATCACCGCGATGGCGCTGCCCAGTCCCTCACGGGCCTCGCAGCGCACCTCGACCAGCTCTGGCACCCCCTCCAGGGAATCCTCCAAGCGCCGGCACACCGCGTCCTCTACGTCTTCCGGGGTGGCACCCGGATAGGGAACGCGGACCTCAACCTCGTCGTTCTGGACCTGCGGCAGGGTCTCACGCTGCAGACCCGGGGCGGCGATCAGGCCGAGGATCATGATGGCGGCCATCAGCAGGTTGGCCGCCGTCTGGTGAAGCGCGAGCCAGGCAATCACGACCCACCCGCCGCGTCTGCCTCCATCTCGGCCATCAGCCCCTTGTCCGGGCGCGGCTCCAGCAGCATTCCCTCTGCGGCCGGCACCAGGTCGGAGACCACCACCCGCTCGCCGGCTGCGAGCCCCTCGGCAATGGTGCTCAAGCGCCCCTGGCTGAACAAGACCCGCACCGGCCGCCGGCGCAGCCGGTCGTCGGCATCCGCCAGGTACACCGCCCCGCGGCGTACCGCGCTGCGCGGTACCACCAGCCGTTGCTCTTGGCTCTTGCCGCGCAGCACTACCTGGACGAACATGCCTTTGGACAAAGGCGGGCGCTCGCCAGGCAGGACCTTGTCGAAAGGCTTGTCCACCGCCACCACCACGCCGACGCTACGGGTCCTGGGGTCCACGGCGTCATCGAAGCGCACGAACTCCGCATCCCATTCGGCCAGGTGTCCGCCCAGGTCCAGGCGCACCTGGGGCCGCAGGCCCAGGACCTCGGACAGCGATTCGGTCATCTTGCTTGGGTCCGGCGCGACGTCCGGCCGGCCGAGGAACAACCGGCGCAGGGAGGACATGGCCATCTGCGCCTCGATCTCCACCCGGTCCACTGCGTCCCCCTCGAACAGGCGCTGGCCGACGGATACGTACTGGTCCGCCTCCACCGCCAATTCGGCCACCCGCAGCGAAAAGGGGGCACGGATGAGGGTATGCTCGAGGTCCCGCTCGGCCCGCTCCACCTTGGCCTCCAGCAGGCGCTGCCGGGCCGGGATCAGGGCCAGAGTGTTCTCCAGGCTCTGTACCAGGTTGCGGGCGGCCAGCATCGCCCGCTCGGATTCGTCCGCCGCACCCTGGGAGGCGCTGCCCTTGCCCACCAGTCCGCGCTTGCGCTCGAAATCCCGCTGGGCCAGGACCAGGTTGCGCTCCTCGATGTCCAGCGAGGCCCGAGTGTTGCCTTCCTCCACCTCCAGCGCATCCAGCTCGGCCTGTGCCTGGGCCAGGGCCAGCTCGTAGTCCACCGGGTCGATGCGCAGCAGCCGCGCATCCGCGGGCAGGATCTCGCCGTCGCGCAGCTGCGGGTGAATCTCCACCACCCGTCCCGCCACCTGCGCCACGGCAGTCCATACCCTTGCTGGCTGTACCGCGCCGTAACCCTCCACCCGGGGCACCAGATCCAGCTGCAGGACCTCGACTACCCGGACGGCGCGGATCGGCTCGGCGCGCTCGGCTCGCACGGGCGCCTGCCGCCCGGCGGCCATCCACGCCAGCACCAGGACCCCCAGCGCGAGCGGCGGCAACATCAGCAGAGCACGGCGCGAGGGCCGGTTTCCTCGGATGTCGGACATAGGTAATGCCCCTATTGCAGAGACGCGCGGGCGCGCCGGGAGGACGTAGCGGAGCCGCTGTGCCGCTGCGGCCGTCTGAAAATCCATTTTAGTTTACTGGAGAGACCCGCGTTCCAAAAAGGCATACGGTATTGCTTACGAAGGCGGCCGGATTTTCCGATCGATTGAGGAAAACGGCCGCTCGATTTGGCGAAACATTCGCCAGCAGCGGATTCTCGCGTCGGCCCCGAAGGAGTAAGCAGCAGGATCGTCAAAGCAGACCGGAGGGCCTTTGCCGACGAGACCGCTTATGGCGGGGCACCCGCTG
>QJVU01000606.1 GCA_003235605.1 Planctomycetota bacterium
TGGCCATTGAGCTCGTGCGGCTCGGCGCCAACGTGACGCTGTTGGATTCCCTGGTGCCGGAACATGGCGGAAACTGGTTCAACATCGAGCCCGTGAAACATGATCTGCACGTCAACGTGGCTGACATGCGTGACCTGAACTCTTTGAACATCCTTGTCCAGGACAGGGAGCTCATCTTCCATCTTGCCGGCCAGGTGAGCCACGGTGATAGCATGCGCGATCCACACGGAGATCTTGGCGTCAACTGCATCTCGACCATGAACCTGGTGGAGGCGTGCCGGAACCATAATCGCGCCGCACGCCTCGTGTTCACATCGACGCGCCAGGTCTACGGTCGGCCGCGGGAACTTCCGGTGACCGAGGATCATCCGACGATCCCCGTCGACGTGAACGGCATCAACAAGCTGGCAGCCGAGTACTACCACCTTCTCTACGACTGGACATATGGAGTCTGCTCCGTAGTCCTGCGCTTGACGAACACCTATGGTCCACGCCAGCAGATCCGCAACGATCGACAGGGTTTCATCGGCATCCTCATTCGGCAGGCACTTCGTGGTGAGAAGATCAGGATCTTTGGCACTGGCAAGCAGCTACGGGACTTCAACTACGTAGACGATGTCGTTCAGGCACTCCTGCTTGCTGGTAGCCGAGATGAATGCCATGGCAAGGTGTGGAATCTGGGCGCGCCGAAGCGGTACTCACTCCTCGAATTCGTGTCGATTCTCAACGAGGTGTGCAGAGTGGAGTTCGAGATGGCACCGTTCCCCGAGGAAAGGGGAATCATCGATATCGGGGACTACTACGGCGACTACTCGGCATTCGCGAGCGCCACCGGGTGGCACCCGAAAGTCGACCTGTTCGAGGGGTTGCAGCGCGCCATTGAGTACTATCGCCGGCACAAGAACGCCTACTGGACATGACATCCGACAGGCATCAGGTTCAGGTGCGGATGTTCGACTACCTGGAACAGTATCATCTGTTGCGGGCGGAGGTGCGTCGCGCAGTTGAGCGTGTGCTGGCGTCGGGAGAGCTGATACTGGGTCCGGAGGTAGCGGCCTTCGAGAAGGAGTTCGCCGTGTTTCTCGACGCAGCGGGCGAGAATGCGGACAGCGGCGCGGTCGGGGTAAACAGTGGCACCGATGCCATAGTGGTCACCCTTCGTGCGCTTGGCGTGGGCCCGCAGGACGAAGTCGTGACCGTGGCCAACACCGCTGTGCCGACCGTGAGTGCGATCCGGGAGACAGGCGCAGTCCCGGTGTTCTGCGATGTGGATCCGCGGACGTGCCTCATGGACCTGCGAGGACTGAGAGACTGCATCACCGACCGGACCAAGGCCGTCGTGCCGGTGCACCTGTTTGGCAACGTCGTGAATGTCCCTGGTATCCTGGAGATCATTGGCGACCGCCCGATCGCAGTGCTCGAGGACTGTGCCCATGCCCATGGCGCGCGCCTGCATGGCAGAATGGCAGGCACGATGGGAACAGCGGCGGCATTCTCTTTCTACCCGACCAAGAACCTGGGCGCCTACGGTGACGGTGGTCTCTGCTTCAGCCGCGATGCGGCCCTGGTGCAGCGCATGCGCAGCATCCGCACGTACGGATTCGAGAACGATCGCATATCCGTGCGCGAGGGGCTGAACTCCCGGCTCGATGAGCTGCAAGCAGCCATCCTGGGCGTGAAGCTCGTCCACTTGAAGGCGTGGGTGTGCCAACGGCAACACCTGGCAGCCCTCTATGACGAGCGTTTGCCTCGCGGTGTGGAGCGTGTCGTGTCGGCTCCCGGAGTGGAGCACGCCTACCACCTGTACGTCATCAAGGTCGATGACCGCGACATCGTTCGCCAGAAGCTCCTGGCACGAGGCATAGCGACAGGAATCCACTACGCGCATCCGATTCACCTGATGGCGGGCTACCGATTCCTCGAGTACCGGCCAGGAGACCTGCCGGAAACCGAGGCGTTGGCCAAGACGATCCTGTCCCTGCCCATGTACCCCGAGCTTCGGGAGGAGTCCGTGGACCGGGTCTGCCAAGCCCTGAGCGACGCGATCGGTTAGGTGGATGGAGCCGGGTGAATACGAGATCATGTACGAAGCTGAGGACCGCCACTGGTGGTACCTTGGCATGGCGGCGATCACCCGCGGACTGCTGGATTGTCACATCGGACGCCACAACGACCTCGCGATCCTTGACGCTGGCTGTGGGACGGGCGGAACCATGGACGGACTCGAGGACTACGGAGAGCCTACGGGCATCGATGCGTCTCGAGAGGCACTGCGGTTCTGTCTTGGTCGGGGACTGTCCAGGATCTGCCAAGCTTCGATCACCGATCTGCCCTTCTACAACGAGGCGTTTGACCTGATCACCTCGTTTGACGTCCTCAGCGAGGCAGGTCCGGGGAGTGACGAAAAGGGGCTCGACGAGTTCCACAGGGTCCTAAGAGCGGGCGGCCACCTGCTTCTACGCCTGCCGGCGTATTCATGGCTGCGTGGACAACACGACGAGCGGGTCCACACACGACGTCGCTACACGCGTCGAGAGCTCAAGAAGATCCTGCCCGCTCACGGCTTCGAGATCGTCCGAATCAGCTACGCAAATGCGGCGCTGTTCCCCTTGGCAGCTGGCAAGCGCCTGGGCGAGAGGATCCTCAAACCCAGGCGCGAGGGCTCGGACCTCACGTTGCCCGTCGGGCCCCTGAACCGGGTATTCAGGGCCGTGCTGAGTGCCGAGGCACCGCTGGTCCGGACGGTCAGCCTGCCGTTCGGCATGACGCTGGTGGTCTTGGCGCGGAAACCTGTGTGATCCTGTGCAGTGCGGCCCTCGACCGTGCCGATAGCCCCCGTGTGATTGGAAGTTTGCTCATGCTCGCCCTCGCTCCCCAGCCAGGGATCCAGCAGATCGCTCCTTCCGGTTCGAACGCGCTCGTCGTGCGAGGTGTGGACGCGGCTGGTCGGATGTCGCTGCGGGCCTTGGCCCTTGGTGACGGGGGTACGAGCAATGAGCGGGGTCGGTTCGTGGTCGTTGGCCGCGGCGAGGTCCGCACACCCGGAGGCGTGACGGTCCATACCCGGAAAGAGGGTGTCAAGATCACCTTTGCGAACAACCGTGCCCTGCTGATCACTCCGGCAGGACGTGTTCACCTGCGCGGCGGCGAAAAGACCCTGGCGCATCCGAAAGGGGTTCGTCTGCTGCTGGCCGATGGCTCGTCGGTGACGGCGCGGCGGGCACCTGGAGGGCGACAACCGCTGTCTTCCGTGGAGGTCGAGGTCGAGGGCCGGACCCATCGCATCTGGAATCAGTGCTCCAGCACGATGAACGCAAGTCACGTGGGGGCGTTTCCCGGCCCAGCTCTGATGGCGGTGGGTGATGGGAGGGTTCTCTATGACGCCACGCCTCTGGGACCCATGATCGTGCTCGAACGGGTGCTGTGTCCCAAGCCTCTCGAATCCGACTACGCCAAGGTGCGGCTGGCCATTGTGGCAGACGTTCTGGCTGCTTCGTTGCGGAGGCTGCCGCAACACACCCCCAGGGGGTCCGTGCAGTTTCCGCAGGCACGGAAGGCGGCCGAGACGCTCGCCGTGCTGTCGGACAGGATCTTCCCAACACAGCCGATCCCGAGGCCTGTGGGTGCCATCGGCGAGCTGTGGTTCGAACTCGCGGCTGGCTTCACCCTGAACGTGGTCGCCGGCGACCACACTGTCGTGATTGGCCTTTACGGCGAGACCTCCGAGACACCGGCGGTGGAGTGGCTGGTTGGAGGTCGCACGGAGCTGCGTTTCGTGCGCCCGTTTGCCTCCCGCAACGGCTACCGAGGACCGCGCTACTTCCTCAGGGGCCTTGATCTCGGGGATCTCGTGCAGCCGCTCTGGCCCATCCAGGTGGGGAGCCAGGACATCGCGCGAGCCCGCAGTGTGATACGGGCTATCGGGGGCAAGGCCCGCACGCTGTTGCCAGTGCAGCGGCGCTAGACCAGGGACCGATCCCCGGACGGCCTCTGAGTGGGGCGTCCGCTACCGTGGTTCCTTGCGTGACTCGCCTGATCTATCCGACTTGCCTTCGCCTGGTTCGTTCTTGGACTGTGGCGTTGGCTGCGCGATCGCCTTCAAGGCTCGTGGTGCTCCATGGACCTGGAGTGCGGCATCCACGGATACGCGATCCTTGGGATCGGTGCGCATCCGGAGAAGCTCCTTGAGGGCGCTGTCCGTGGATGTGGCACCGAGCACGTAGATGAGCCGCTCGCGGTTCCTGCCGCGAGCCCGTGCGATGTGACCCATGAGCACGCTGGCGGCCTGCTCCTGGTGCAGGTACTTGGCAATGCGGCCGAGCGCACGAAGGAACTGCTCGTCTCCGGTCTGTTGAATGCTGACACACAGACGAGCCACGAGGTTGTTGACACGCTTGGTCGCGCAAAGGTCGCAGAGGGCCACCTTGTAGGGAATGTCGTCGGTCTCACCCACGGCGCGACCCAGGACATCTCGCATCTGCACCTGGTTGACGTACCCGAGCAGCACGTCGCTCTCGGAGAGGACCTTCAACGCTTCATTACGGATCTGTGGACTGCCATGCAGCGCGATGGAAAACACCTGCTCCGAGACCTTCCGCGGCGCCAAGCCCTCGTGAGCGGCCACAAGGACGCGCGTCAGGCCGAGTACCGGGTCCTTTTCCAAGGGCTCACTGAGGTCGGGGTTGGTGCCAGGGAACCCGCTCATGCGGAAGTAGGGGGCGAATCCGGCTGGCAGACCCATCTTCTTGGCCTGTCTGCTGTGGTCGTGAAGGCAGTAGAGTCGCAGCTTGGCTGGTACTGGCTTGCTGTGCTGTGACACGCGCTTGAGCTCGATCACTGTCGCGCTGTCGGTGATGCTGCCGTCGTCGAGCTTCAGGAACTCCTTGCCTCTCAGCACTTCCCGCAGCTTCAGCCGGTGCAAGACAAAGTTCCCGGCCGGCTGCACGCGAACGCACGTCCCGACCGCCAGGACGCTTGCGGAGGCCACGCCCCGCCGGAGCTCTTGGGCGTTCAGCGACGCCGTCAGCGAGACCGTCGTGGCTGCGGTTGCCGTGGTCATGACGGCCACCAGCAAGAAAGCCGGGAAGGCACTGGTGGTGGGGGTGTTCATGTGGGGTTCAGATAGCGCGCTCATACTACTCAGCCGCGGGTTGGCGTGGAATACGACACCTCACCACGCATGCTGTATTGGGGCCAGGATTCCTATCGAGACCCGGCAAGCGTCAGCTCAAGGACTTCGGCCCCCAAGACCGTTGGCAAGTGGTCTTCGGATCTCCCCGCAGACACCTCCGCCGGAGTCACGCCCGTGGCAGCTGTTTGCACGCCGCGGACGGGCCGAGGCCGCCGGGCGAGGGTTGGCTGGCAGTCATCGCTGTCAAGGAGACTTCCCCAGCGGACTCCAGCTGGTGGGCCGCTGGGGTGCGAGAGCGCACGGAAACCGCCAATCGCAAGTCGCGGAAGCATGGGGGCAAGGCTTCCGTCGCCAAACGGCTCTCAACAAAAGGGCTTGAGAAACCGACTACTCAAACAGCTAGGGGGAGGCCGCAGAATAGCCACGGGGATTTAGGCCAGCGCTATGATGAAACTTGCGGTCGGGGAAGTGGTTCAGGGCTACCGGATCTGCCGGTTCCTGGGACGTGGTGGGTTCACCTCCGTGTACCAGGCTGTCGATGAGGAGACTGGTGCCAAGGTAGCATTGAAAGTCGGCCACCCCTCTGGTGGGGGACGCCAGGTGACACGGTTGCTCGAGGTCACTGCTCGGCGTGTACCGGAGGGGATCAGCCCGGACGAATTGCCGGCCGAGGCGATCTTCATGGAACCGGGCGGTGTCCGAATCGACCTGTTCGACCAGGAGGAGGTCGACGGGATGCT
>QJVU01000607.1 GCA_003235605.1 Planctomycetota bacterium
GTAACGAGACACGGACTCGACCACGGCTGCGTTGGTAGCCGCCGGCGAGGTGGGATCGATGTGCTGGGAGATCCCCACCGGAAACACCTGGTGTCCCGCCAGGGCAGCCGAGCGGGCGAGGCGCTGGTGGCCGATGCCGGCACCGCCCAGGCGGCCGATGTCGTTGAGGAAGACGATGCGCACGCTGGGCAGGCCGGGCTTGGGCTCGGTTCGTTTCTCTGGCCAGTGGCCGGTGCGCGCCAGGAAGGCATCCCGGACCTTCGGTAGCTCCGCCATGAACCCGTGGGTGGCGCTGGTCTTCTGTTGTTCGTGCACCCGGTAGCGCACGATCGGCCGGCCGATCACATGAAGTCGGGCTCCGACCTCCGCGAACCGCAGCCAGAGCTCGTAGTCCATGGAGTAGAACCAGGATTCGTCCACGCTGCCGCCCGCGCGCAGCCAGAGCTCGCGGGTGAACATCACCTCCGGCTGGTAGAAGAACTTGCCGGTGTTCCAGCAACCATCCAGGTCCAGCAAGTCGTCCACCGGCAGCGGTCCATCCGCGCAGCTCGTCAGGTGCGCGTTGAGCAGCTTGCCGTCCTGATGCAGCTCGCAGATGCCTGCCACGAGGTCGGCGCCGGAGGTGTGGAAGGCCATGGCCATGGCTGCCAGGGCCCCCGGCACCAGGGCATCGTCGCTGTTGATCCAGGTCAGGATCTCACCCGTGGCCCGTGCCATGCCCTTGTTGATGGCGTGCGACTGACCCCGGTCGGGTTCGCTTTCGACGTGGTCGATGCGGTGGCGGTAACGCTCCACGATCGACATGGTCTGGTCGCTGGAGCCGCCGTCGATCAGGATGTACTCCAGGTTCGGGTAGCCCTGGTCCAGGACGGAGCGGATGGTTTCCTCGATGAAGCGGCCCTGGTTGAACGAGGGGGTCACCACCGAGATCCGTGGCCACGGCGAGCTGTCCGGCAGGGCCGGAGGAAGGTCGGAACGCTCGAATGCCGGCTGCACGGTGGCAGTCTAGGCTTCGCAAACGGAGTGCGCCACTTGCGAGCGGCCTGTCTTTCCTTGCGAGCGGCCTGTCTTTCCTTGCGAGCGGCCTGTCTTTCCTTGCGAGGCTCCTGGCTCAGCGAGGCTTCAGCCACCGATAGCTGAGCTGCGTGCGCCAGCGCAGGATCCGGTGCAGCGCCAGCGCCAGGCTGCCGCGCCAGCCCATGTCGTCGGCGTGCTTGCTGGCGGTCTGGTAGGCAGCGTCCAGCTGGTCACGCACGTTGCGGCTGCCCTTGGCTGCGGCATGAACCCGAAATGCGGCCAGCTCCTCTTCCAGGACGATCGGTGCGCGCACGCGGGCAAATCGCAGCCACAGGTCGTAGTCCATGTCGTAGTGCTTGTTCTTGTCCAGGGGACCGGCTGCCGTCCACATGGCGCGGTTCCAGAACACGGCCATCTGCGGAATGAAGTTCTCCGTCAAGAGCTTGAAGCGGGAGAAACAGCGACCGCGCCATGCCTTGTAGCGTGCGATCCAGTCACTGATACGATTGCCGTCCTCGTCGATCATGGCGGCGCGACCATAGATCCACGCCGGCTCCTCTCCGACTGGCAAGCGCTCCAGCACTCGCGCAAGGGCTCCCGGCTGCAGCCGGTCATCGGAGTTCAGCCAGCCCAGGATCTCGCCCTGGGCCTTGTCCAAGCCGCGGTTGACGGCGTCGGACTGGCCCTCGTCCGGCGCGAACTCGAGCAACAGACGATCCCCGAATTCGCGCGCGAGTCGTTGCAAGAGCTCCCGGGAACCGTCCGTGGATCCGGGATCCAACACCCGCAGGTCGACGTTGACACCCTGTTCCAACACCGACCGCACCGACTCCTCCAGGAACCTCGCCTGCTGGTAGCTGGGCATCACGATCGAGACTGCTGCAGAGCCGGACACCAAGACACGGTAGTGCTCATCGGTGACCGACGGCAAGATTTTCGGTGACGGCGAGCGGCCGGAGCGAGGCCCCTGGATTCTGCGGTGAAACCCGGTAATCACTACCCGCGTAGTCCGCCGTGCAGACCTTCACCGATACCTACAGGCACCGGTTCATCCTCAACAACCTGGTGGCCAAGAACCTCAAGATCCTGTACCGCAACATGGCGCTGGGTTTGCTGTGGGCGGTGCTGAATCCGCTGGTGATGATCACGGTGCTGACCGTGGTATGGCGGGTGTTCGTTCCGGGACAGCCCAGCTTCGCCTCCTTCGTGATGGTGGCCTACGTCCCGTACGTGTTCTTCCAGTACTGCCTTTCGGGATGCACGCAATCCATCGTCAGCAACGCCATCTTGGTGAAGAAGGTGAGCTTCCCCCGCCAGATCCTGCCGTTCTCGGTGGTCCTCACCCACCTCATCCACTTTCTGATCCAGATCCCACTGGTGGTGATCGTGCTCATGTTGTTCCCGCCGCCGGGCAACGTGCTCGGGGCGCAGCTGCTGTGGCTTCCCGTGATCTTCGCCGTGCAGCTTGGTTTGGTGACGGGCGCCGGCCTGCTGGTGGCCGGCCTGAACGTCGTCTACCGGGACACCCAATACATCGTGGATTCGGCCCTGCTGCTGTTGTTCTGGTTCTCCTCTCTCCTGTTCGATGGGCGCGACAAGTCCTCTGCGCTCCAGGTGCACGAGTGGATGTTCTTCCTGTACTACCTCAACCCGCTCGCGGGCATCAGCGAGGCCTATCGCAGTGTCCTGTTCTACGGGCAGGCGCCCCAGGCCTTGACCTTCCTGATGGCGGTGGGAATGACCACCCTGCTCGGGGCCTGGGGCATCAGGAGCTTCTGGGTCCACGAGAGGGACTTCGCGGACTTGGTCTGACATGGGCGGCACGATCAAGCTGGAGCAGGTGTCGAAGCGCTTCTGGCTGGCGCGGCAGAAGCCGTTCCTGGCCAGGGAGCTGTTCCGCAAGCTCCTGCAGCGGCCGTCCAGCGTCGACCATGTCTGGGCGCTCCGGAACATCGACCTCGAGATCGGACCCGGGGAAGCGGTGGGGGTCGTCGGAGCCAACGGCTCCGGCAAGAGCACACTGCTCTCCTTGGTGGCGCGGACCGCGTACCCGACCGAGGGCATGGTCACCGTGAACGGAAGAATCGGTCCCCTGCTGGAGCTGGGGGCAGGGTTCCACCCGGACCTCACAGGCTACGAGAACATCTTCTTGAACGCTTCGCTCCTGGGGATGGACCGCCGGCAGGTCGAGCGCCACCTCGACGCCATCATCGAGTTCTCGGGCATCGGCGAGTTCATCGACACGCCGATCCAGACCTATTCCACCGGCATGACCGCCCGCCTCGGCTTTGCGGTGATCGCGCACTCCGAGCCGGAGATCCTGCTGGTCGACGAGTCCCTGTCCGTTGGCGACGCCAGGTTCCAGCTGCGCTGCGAGCAGGCCATCCGGGGCTTTCTCGCCAGCGGCACGACGATGTTCCTGGTCTCGCATGATCTGGCCACGATCGAACGGGTATGCCACCAGGTGGTATGGCTGGACCAGGGCCGGATCCGAGCACGGGGCCCGGTGCCGCAGATCCTAGACAGCTACCGGAAGTTCCAGCAGGGTGCAGCGTAGCCACGTCACAGCCCTGCTCCTGCTGCTGCTTGCGGGTCACCTGCTGTTCGGTATCGGACGCATCCCGCACGGTGTGTTCGGCAAGCGCCAGACCGAGGCTGCGTTCTACCATCGCGTGGGTCGGGGCCGGTACCTCCTGGAGGCCAGGGACTACCAGGGTTGGCACGCTGTGGAGTGGCTGCTTCGGAACACGCCGGAGAAGAGCGTGATCCTCTGGCGCGGGGAGGCCAAGGGTTCATTCGAGCTTGTGGCGGACCTGGTGTTCCCGCGCCTGCTCTACGACGCCTCGCGGGTGCGGCCGGGAACGGACACCGTTCTTGGTCTGCCCATAGCCTCGAAAGTGCTGGTGGGTCTGGGTGGCGACCTCGAGCTCGTGCCGCGATGAGGATCCGGTGATGGGGAACCCGTGATGAGGATCTTCCGCGGCGTCTACCTGGGGCTGGCCCTGTTTGCTCTCCTCGCGCACCTTCTGCTGGGCCTCGGCGGATCGGTTGCACCGCTGTGGCTGCCCGTCTGTCTTGGCATGGGTGTGGCCCTGGCCCTGCGCCAGGGAACCGCCGCTGCCGTGGCGCCAGGTCCTGGAGCCGCTGTCCGTCCCTGGGTGCTGGCCACGACGATCCTCATCGTGGTGACGGTGGCTGTTGCGTTGGGGGTGGCCGTGACCACTACTCCGGCCTACGACTGGGACGCCGTGGCGGCCTGGTCCGTGAAGGCCAAGCGCCTGCTTCAGAATCCCAGCCTTGCGCAGCCGTTCTTCGAGGACCCGGGGGTCTGGCATCACAGCCGCGACTATCCGCTCCTGCAGCCCCTGTGCCTGGCGAGCAGCCAAGCGTTGCTGGGGGAGGGGCTGGGCCGGTTGTGGTTCGTGACCCTGTACGTGTTGATGGTGGGCACCGCTGGCTTCGCGGTCCGGAATGCCGGTGCTGGTGTCGATGCCGCGTGCGCCGCGGCTGTCGCGCTGGGCGTCACGCCCATTCTGGTGGACCCCACGGGCGGTGGCTTCACGTCCGGCTACGCCGATGCCTTCCTGGCCACGGCCATCACCGCTGCCGCCGCCGGCCTCGTGCTCAGCGATGCGTGGCTGGTGGCGTCTGCCATCGTCCTCATGATCGTGATCAAGCCCGAGGGTTTGGTCTACGGCGCTCTGGTCGTGGCGGTGCCGTGGCTTCGGGACCAGCGGGTCCTGCTGGTGTCCGCCGTGGGGGGCTTCGTGCTGGCTGCCGGTCTCTGGCTGCCGATCCAGCTGCAGCTGCAGCAGGCGGACCACGGGGGTTCCGGGTGGGTGGTCTGGGCCGGTCTGCTGGGCATCGGCGTGGTCCTGGTTCTCGCCCAGCGCTGGATCCGCCCGAGCCAACGCTCAGCCTGGGTTCTGGCGCTGGTCGTGGTGCTGGCGGCCTTGGCGTCCCTGGCCCTGCTGAAGCTGCTGCTCACGGGTATGGGCCAGGCAGATGGTTGCCTGACCAGCTACTTCCGGGATCCAGGCCGCCCTCTCGACCGGCTGCCGCGGTTGCCCCAAATCGTCTGGGGAGTGGTTTCGTACCTGTTCCTACCGCGCAAGGTCGGCCTGCTGTTTGCCTTCCTGCTGGCATGGGTGGTCCTCCACAAGCGCCTGCGGCCGTGGACTGCCCCAGCCTCGGCTCCTGCCGTTGGACTGCTGCTGGCCTTGGCCGCGCCCTGCCTGCTGATGCCGTACCTGCTCTCCACCGAGGACAATCTGGCACACCACCTCCGTTCGAGCATGGGGAGGTTGGTGCTGCACTGGCTCGGCGCCGGCTGGGTGCTGGGGGGCCTGGCGATCGGGCAGGTGCTGGCTCCGGCCAATGCCCGGCAAGCCTCCTACCCCCGGCGCACTGCTCCGGACCCCTGTTGACAGAAGAACTTTGCAATGTAAAGTGGACCGCCGACCTCGCCATGGAGCTCCAGAAGGCCCTATCCCAGCTCGCCGACATTCATGCCCAGGTGTTGCGGAGCGAGATGTTCCGCGGCTATCGGGCTGTCACGATGCTCTCGACCGGCGCCATCGCCTTCGCCGCTGCCGCCGCCCAGGTCCTCCTGGTACCTCCGGTGGACCTGATTGGATTCGTGCTCTACTGGGTGCTGGTGGCCTGTGTTTGCGCCGGCGTCAGTGCAGCGGACATGCTGCTGAACACCCGGCAGCTGGTAGACCAGGGCCTGAGGCGGCGCAGCCTGATGGTGGTGTCCCAGTCTCTGCCGGCTTTGGCGGCGGGGGCCTTGGTCACCGGCATCCTGATCTCCCTGGACCGTGACATGGCCGTGCTCCTCCCCGG
>QJVU01000043.1 GCA_003235605.1 Planctomycetota bacterium
ACCGGGATTGGCCGGGTGATCGGGTCCTGGCCGCGGAACGCCGCCGAAATCTCCGGAAGGCTGCTGGTGGCATTCTTCAACGCGGTCTCGAACTGATCGCGCTCCCCCGGGATGGTGTTGTCCCACAGGATCAGCAACTCGGCATGTCCCACGGAGACGTCGAAGGGCAGGAACCGGTAGTTGGCACGGGGCTCCCGCTCGCCGCCGGTGACGTCGAACAGCGGTTCCGTCTCCAGGTCGGGACGCACAACCACGTCCCGCTGGACCAGGCGCGGCACCCGGTTCAGCGTGTCCCGGCGGTCCTCCTTCGTCAGCACCACCCGCCGGTAGGAGTAGATGTCCACAACGCGGCCATACTCCACCTTCGTGAGGGTCGCGCCGAGGGTGGCCGGGGTACTACCCTTGCCGGAGCTTCCACCACTGCAGGCGCTGTAGAGACCGACGGCAATGGCGGCGGCGGCCATGAGAAACGTGTGTCGGAGCTTCATGGGAAGGTTCTGATTGGGTTGGTCTCGAGCCCGGGACGCGAGCTCTGAGGGGTTTGAGATCGGATCAGTACCGGTACGGGAGAGCCAAGCCCCGAATCTCGGGCTGCGGGGTCTGGGGCCCAAGGGTCTGTTCGTTCTTGACCGGGCCGTCCGTCTGGAACTGGGTGTCGAACAACAGGTCCCACTGCACGAAGCGGAGGTGTTGGAGGCGAATGGTCTCAATGCCCCCCGGGTTCCGTAGGTCGTAGAGGAACGTGCCGAGGCGCTTGGGGAAGCGGTTCTGGTCCTCTCCCGGGGTCGAGAAGTCGGGCTTGCTGGGATCCTTGTGGAACGCGAAGCCGATCTGGACGTTGGCTCTCGGCGCAAGGTCCACGTTCGGATTGGGGCTGGTCGTGGTCTTGTAGGTCTGCGGGAAGCCCTCGATGGTGCCGGTGAAGACATGGAAGAACTTGGCCAGCACCTTCACGGTGTCGATGCCCGAAGGCAGGCTGTCATCTCCTCCCAGCTCGTTCACTGGACGGAGGTAGAGGGTATTGGCGTTGTGTCCGAGGATGCGGAATTCGGAGCGCACCGCGCTTCCCGTCAACAGCTGTGCGGTGTAGTGGGAGTAGCGGTCGACCTGACTGCCGAGAACGCTCTGGGTCAGGCGCACCTCGTAGACGCTCTGGCCCTTGTGGACCTGGCCGCTTCGCGCCGAGAACACCGCGCCTGTCGCCACCGGGTCACCGTAGTCGATGACCACGCCTCCCTGGCCGTCATCCTTGTAGCGGACGAAGCCGTACTGGAGAGACGACGGGGACGCCACCTCGGTGCCCTCGAAGAACGGCTGCGGGCCGAAGTCCTGGCCGGTCTGGCCGGCGCCAGGATCGTAGACGCCTCCCGGCAGGCCGTCGCCGGCGGACTGGCTGACGATTCGGCGCACGGCGGCGCCGAGGTCAATCCACTTGCCACGGGCCCTGGAACGGTTACCGAAGGGGGCAGGTGCCAGGAACGGCGTCGGCCGCATGTCACCCTCGTTGTCACCGATGTTCACCAGCTGGCCGTTGTCGTCGCGCAGGGTGCCGCTCTCGTCGGGCAAGCCACGCCAAGCCAGCAACTGCATCTTGCCGGAACCCTGGACCTTGGCGCCGACAAGGGAACCAACGTAGAAGTTGATGTTGTCGTCCAGGACGGTGTTGGTGCCGTCCACGTTGGTGGTTCCGGGGGTGCCCGGGGGGGCCATCAGCTGGATGACTCCCATGCCGCCCAGACCTCCCGCGGGGGAATTGTCGTAGGTCGAGGCGTTCGGCTGCGGGGAGTACTTGCCGTTGATGGGCAGGGTCAGGAACTGCCGCAGGCTGGCGCCGCCGTCCGCGGAGATGCAGAAGTCGAAGTCGTTGGCCGCGTAAGTGGCCTGCGAAACGGACGTGCCGTGGACGACGATGTCGATGGACTTGCCAGCCATCAACACGATCATTCCGCCGGAGCCACCACCGCCACCACCACAGGCTTGGTTGCCGCCGGCCCACGCACCACCGCCACCGTCGCCGCCGGCAGCGCTGATGATGCCGTTGCGGTCGATCTTGATGCTGCCCAGGGCCTTGATGATGATGATGCCGCCGCCGCCACCGCCGCCGCCGCCCTTGTCGTCCTGGATGAAGTTCGGGTCGGAGATGCTGCAGCCGCTGATGCTGCGGTCGCCGCCGCCGCCGCCGCCGGCACCGCCCAAAGGCGCCACCAGTTCGCCGGTGGTGCGGGTTTGCAACCAGACGTTGACCGCTGAGCCCCAGAAGTCGTTGTCCACCCGGGGATCCGTGAAGATGATCGGCCCGGCCAGACCACCCTGCAGGGTCCGTGTGCTGGCCCCGGCACCGCCGGTGCAGCCATAGCCGCCCTGGCCCTTCTGCTGGGGGAAGCCGTTGGTCCCGAAGGACTTGGCCTTGTACCAGGGATCACCCTTGGTAGCGTGGGAACCGCCACCGCCACCGGAACCTATGTTGCAAGATCCTGAGCAGTGGATCTGCCCACCCTGGCCCCCACCGTTGCGCTTCTGGCCGGGGCCGAAACCGGTGTCACCCGTGGGGCTGCGGCCAGTGCTGTTGGGCGAGGCCGCGCCACCGTTGCCTCCCCCAGGGCCAGCAATGCCGCCGGCAGTGGGGAAGTTCGCCGAGTTGAGGGTGTCCGTGCGCTGGCCCGGACCGCCGTCCGCCACCAGCTTGCCGCCCACGACGAAATCCTCCAGCACGAGCCACACCATCGGCTTGGAGCCGGTGGCGCGGACGGTGACCCCCTGGGGGATGGTCACGCTGCGGAACTCGAAGACGCCCCCGGAGACGTTGATCTTCGGTGCGCCCTTCGGGGTGATCTGGGTGAAGTCGGTGTTCAGGATCACCTCCGGCGTGTTCGGCTCGTAGCGCAGGTTGGTGTCCTTGCCTTCGAAATCGAAGTTGGCCCGGATCGCTCCCGGGATCACTTCGGCGAGAGGCTCCAGGAACGGCGCCTCGAGGTCCACCCGCGACGTGTTGCCGAAGTCCTCCACCACGGCATCGAACCGCAAGGCATAGCTATCGTCGGTTTCGAACTCGGCGAACACCCGGTTGTATGCAGCGTTGTTGACGTTCGACTCACCAGACATGTCTTCCAGCGTGCTTTCGACGATGACTCGGATCGTGGCGTTGTTGGGCAGGACACCGATCGGCCGCAGCACGACGGTGGCGCCGTCGAGGTCGTTGCGTTCCAGATCCACCTCGGCCGGGATCCACTGGTCCTTGCTCGCCCGGCTGTCGAACTCGAGGAAGATCCGCCCGCGCTTGGACTGATCCCTGACCGTGGGGTCAAGGTCCACCTTGAACGGCACGTTGGCGCTGGCGGGGTTCAGCGGCTGGTCGAAGTTGAGGCGAATCTCGGCCTGCGCCTGGCCCAACTCGTTCAGCGCCACCTTGGCGGGGTTGTTTTCCGCTCGCGGGGTCACGGTGATCCCGGTGCGGCGCGGCCCCCCCACCTTGGTGTCCCGGAA
Organism: Planctomycetota bacterium; assembly: GCA_003235605.1. The sequence continues at coordinate 3,484 of QJVU01000043.1, forward strand.
CAGCTGCGACGGGGTGGTGCCGTCCGCAGTGGAGAACTGGAACGTGAACGGCTCCTTCAGCCCCTTGCTCGCCATGTCGCGCAGGCCCACGCCGGTGTGGTGGTTGCCCTCGACCAGCTGCACGAAGTAAATGCGGCCGGGCTTGAATCCACCATCATCGAAGGTGTCCGAAATCGGAAACTTCGGGCGGAACTCGAGGCGGCGGCCTGATTCCGAGTCTCCCGGCGACCTGGACACCTGGAAGGTTCCAGACACCGGCTCCGTCAGCGGGTTCAGGTTGAGGTCGAACACCGCGAAGCTGACCGCATCGAAGTTCGCCGTGCCGAGGTCGATCGTATTGGTGAAGTCGATGTTGATCGACTCGTTTAGGAAGAGCTGCGCGTTGTTCGGTGGATCGCTGCGCAGGACCAGGAAATCGCCGCTGGTGCCGGGGACTCCGCCATCGCTGGAGCCACCGCTGCAGCCTGCAAGGAACAGTGACACCGAGAGGGCAAGAGGGGTCAGCTTGTGGGACTTAATCTGCATCGTGAGAGGTCTAGAGGTCGGGACGTTGCGTCGGGACGCCCGTCGGAATTCGGGGTGTCGGAATCTGGATTGGTCGCAGTGTGGGGAATGTCGGGTGTCGGCTCAGCGCGTCACAAATCGATAGGAGACGGAGAAGGACTCGATCCTGGGCGACACGGGCGGGCTCGCCGTGACGTTGTTGCGCATGATCAAGCGCCAGTTGAAGTACTTGACGTTCTCCGCGGCAAACACCTCGTTGGGGCCTCCGAACTTGTTGGTGAATGCGGTGCTGCTGAGGTTGTTGGGTTCTTCGGTGTAGGCGGTGACGTTTCGGTTGTAGAGGTAGGTCCAGCTCCGCCGGGACTGGTTCCCGACGGTCCGCTCGTCCCAGTGGCGAATCCAAGCATCGCCGGCCTTGAGGGGATCCAGGGGGAAGTTGTCCGCCGTGGGCCGGTTGCCTCCGACGAAGCCGCTGATCTCCGGCCACACGGAGCCGTCCACCTCGCTGGCGCCGCGGAACTCCGGCACCACGGCGGTGCCGGCGGGCAGCGTGGACAGGGGGGGCTCGAAGTCGAACGCATAGTCCGGCAACGAGTTCTTCGGCGGGGCCCAGGAGCCTTCCCAGGGGCCCAGCCGCGGGTCCGAAGTGCTGGTGGGGGCCGGCATGCGGTGGGGGTTGGTGATCTCCACGAAGCCGCTGGTCGCCACCGTGGTGCGCTTCAGGAAGTCCACCATGACCCAGTAGACGGTGTTGTCCGTGGGGCGAACCGGGGTGCCCTGGGGGGTATAGCCGCCGGAGGCGATCCGCCACTTGGTGTCCGACTCCGAGGGACCCACCAGCGTCGGGGAACCCCCGAAGCCGCGGAAACCCGCCGAGTACGCCCGGAAGTCCGGTGTCGAGGCCGACGTCACCGCCAGGCTGATCTGCCAGCCGTTGGCTCCTGATGCCCGGAAGGGGTCCGTCTTCGGCAGGTTCGGCGAGTCCGGGTAGGTCCAGAAGTCGGCCAACAGCGGCAGGGCGATCGGGCCCAGAAGGCCACCGGTGATGTTGTCGGTAGCGCTGCTGACGAGGCTCTGGTTGACGCCGTTGTACCACACACCCCGGTTGAAGTTGATGGTGCTGCCAGAGACGGTGACGTAGTTGCCGCGCCCGCCCATGAACGGCGAGATGATGTAGCCGTACGGCTGCATCCTGTTCGGCGGGCTGATGCCGTTGACGCCGCCCTGCACCTCGACCGTCTCGTCCCGGTATACGAACAGCGGATCCCCCAGGCCGCGCTTGGTAGCGTCGATGAACTTCGGCAACGGCAGGTAGCGGTTCACCTGGTTGGGTTCGGTAATCGCCAGATTGCCGTTGATGGTCAGCACGGCGTCGACGTACGCCGGGTGTGGGAGCGGCTGGAAGTCGATCTTGCCCCCGCCATCATTGTTGTGCGCATAGTTCTCCGCGAACACCGTCTTCAGGCCCGACGAGGGCATCGACGGCAAGGAGGTCATGATGTCGATGCAGGGCTCGGGGCGGTACTCGGAGTGCCCCAGGAACAGGGAGATCTGATCGAACTCGTCGAAGGTGATTGCTCCCCCCGCGAACGGCGCCCAGTACATCTGCTCGACATCCAGGTTGAAGTCGTCGCCGTCCGTGCGTGACAGGCTGAGATCGACCTCCCGCCACACCGTCTGCAGGCGGCAACCGAACGGGTTCAGGGGGTTCTGCAGTGGCGCGCCGAACACGACGGTCGCCGTCGGGTTCACGAACTGGGCGTTACCCAGGGTCTGCGGACACCAGCGCAGTTCGCTGGACTGTGGAGGCGGCGGCAGCTGGTTGAGGTTGTCCACCACCTTGGTGAACCGGGCAGCGGTCCGCGCCAACAG
>QJVU01000495.1 GCA_003235605.1 Planctomycetota bacterium
ATCCAACACGGTCGCTACGAGAGCTACTACCCCAACGGCAAGAAACGGCTGGCCACCTGCTACCACGAGGGCAAGCTGAACGGCAAGCACCAGGAGTTCAGCAAGGATGGTCGCCGCACCCTCACCGCCCACTACCAGGAGGGCCTGCTGCACGGCGCCTTCGACGTGGTGCTGGACGGCAAGACCCTGACCCGACAGGTTTGGAAGCAGGGGGCGCTGTTCCAGCTCAATGGCCTCCAGCCGTTCCCGCGTTCCCTGTCCAGCATCCAGGCTCAGCTCCGGGAGATCCTGAAGCCAGGGGCGGTGGCATCGGCGGCCGGCGCGACCGGGGACCCGAAGCTCTCGGAGAGGCTGGCAGCGCTGCGGCGCCTCCAGGCCTACAGATTCCTGTGCATGCTGTCTTGGAAGGAGATGGAGCTGGATCCGACGATGAACACGCTGTGCGAGGCGGCGGCTCAGGTGTGCGAGCGGCTCGGCAGGCTCGACCATACCCCGCCCAAGCCCGCAGGGATGGACGACGAGACCTACAGGAAGGGCTACCGCGGCGCCAGCCACAGCAACCTGTCGATGGGGAGCGGCATGGTCGGCTCCGTGGACTCGTACATGAACGACTCGGACCCCAGCAACATCGACCGGGTCGGCCATCGCAGGTGGTGTCTGAACCCCGGCATGCGCAAGACCGGCTTCGGGTCATCGGGACGCTTTTCGGCGATGTGGTCCATGGACAGCAGCGGTGGCGGCGCCGGCGATCTCGCCGCGATCTACTATCCACCGAGAGGCTACACGCCCGTGGATTTCTTCGGCCCGCGTCACGCCTTCAGCATTTCCATAATCAAGGGTGGCCAAGCCAAGAAAGAGGGCCTGAAGATCCAGATCACGCCGCTGGACGACCAGTACCTGCCGGCGGGACGGCCGTTGGAGCTGGATTACGTGAACGTCACCACCGGCGGCGCGGGCGTCCCCCACGTGCTGATCTTCCGACCGGTGGGCCTGGTTGTGGAACCGGGCCGCCGCTACTGGGTGGAGGTGAGCTACGACAAGGGGAAAACGACCGCCCACGAGTACCTGGTGGAGTTCGTAGACGTGGTCAAGACCGACGATTGACCGCTGTAACAAGAGTTCACTGCCACCACACCTGACGCGGCACGACAAGGTCGCAGCTAAGATGACGTGCCATGAGCAGCAATCGACTCGCATGTGGTCTCGTGTTCTGCATGGCAATGACCGTCTCTGCGGCCGCCCAGAACTGCAACGGCACCAGCATCAACGTCACACCGCTGATCGACATGGGGGCCAAGACCTACAAGAACACTCCGGGAGGTCTCTACCCCAACGCTCTGAACGTGCCGCCCGCCGCACACCACGTCGCGGCGCTCCAAGCCGCCAACGCCATCGTGCCCCTGGACGCCAGCGGCCAGCCATCCGCGAGCGGCAAGATCGTGCTGTTGTCCATAGGCATGTCCAACACGACCCAGGAGTACAGCGCGTTCATCGCGACTGCCCGCAACGACAAGCGGCTCAGCACGTCCGTGGTGCTGGTGGACGGAGCCCAGGGAGGTCAGGACGCCAAGGCGATCAGCACCCCGACGGCCCTGTTCTGGGGCCGAGTGGACCAGCGACTCGCTCAAGCCGGGGTCACGGGAGCCCAGGTGCAGGCAGTATGGTTGAAACAGGCCATCAAGGGACCGACGCGGGCCTTCCCCACCGAGGCAAAGGTACTGCAGGGCTACCTGGAGACGATCTGCAACATCCTCAAGGGGCGGTTCGCAAACCTCCAGATCACCTACTTGAGCAGCCGCATCTATGCGGGCTACGCCACCACTGCCTTGAACCCCGAGCCTCATGCCTTCGAGAGCGGCTACTCGGTGAAGTGGCTGATCGAGGACCAGGTGAACGGCAAGAGCACGTTGAACTTCGATCCCAAGAAGGGCAGCGTGAGCTCCTCGCTGCTGCTGTGGGGCCCCTACCTGTGGGCCGACGGGCTGAACAAACGCAGCGACGGCCTCACCTGGCTGTGCACCGACTTCCAGACCGACGGCACGCACCCAAGCACCACGGGCCGCCAGAAGGTCGCGGACATGCTCCTGGCCTTCTTCACCAGCGATTCCACGGCCAAGCCCTGGTTCGTGGTGGGTGGTCGCGGCAGCGTCTGCAACTCGATGGCCCAGCTGAACCTCGTCGGCACCGGCACCGGCGGCAGCAACGGCGTCCCCGCGCTGACGACCAGCCACCTGCCACATCTGAATGGACAGAGCAGGCTGAGCTTCCGTCTCACCGACGCCCGCCCCTCCCAGACCTGCATGCTGGTGGGTGGCGCCGTCCGGCAGAGCACCCCGCTCCTCGGCGGCACCCTCTACACCACGCCGCTGCTCGCGGTCTTCGGCCAGAGTGACGCCTTCGGGTTCATGGAGTGGCCCGGTGGCCTGCTGGTCGCCAACAAGAGCTACTGCGGCCTCAAGCTCTACTGGCAGGCCCTCGTGGTCGATCCCCAGGGGCCTGTCGGCGTCATCGCGCACACCGCGGCGCTGGAGACAGTGCTGGGAAACTAGCCGTCACTCCGTCGGCGACGTGATCGAGGCCCCTATGTAGTCGCGGTTCAAGGCCGCGATGACACTCACCTTGATCTCCTTCGGGCAGACGGCTTCGCACTCGTACTGGTTGGTGCAGTTGCCCAGGCCTTCCGCGTCCATCTGCGCCACCATGTTGCGGGCGCGGCGCCGTCGCTCCGGCTGGCCCTGGGGAAGGAGGCCCAAGTGGGCCACCTTGGCGCCGACGAAGAGCATCCCGGACGCGTTCTTGCAGGAAGCCACGCACGCGCCGCAACCGATGCAGCTTGCATGGTCCATGGCCCGGTCCGCGTCCGACTTGCGGATCGGCAGGGAGTTGGCGTCCGGGGCGCTGCCGGCGTTCACGGAGACGTACCCGCCGGCCTGGATGATCCGGTCGAACGCGCTACGGTCCACGACCAGGTCACGGATGATCGGAAACGCCCGGGCCCGAAACGGCTCCACGTGGATCTCATCGCCATCGGCAAAGTGACGCATGTGCAGCTGGCAGGTCGTGGTGCCGGGTTGGGGCCCATGGGCCACACCGTTGATCATCAGGGAGCACGTGCCGCAGATCCCTTCCCGGCAATCGTGGTCGAAAGCCACGGGTTCCTCACCCCGTTCGATCAGTTCCTCGTTGAGCCGGTCCAGCATCTCCAGGAACGAATCGTTGGGACTGATGTCGTCGAGAACGTAGCGGACCATCTGCCCACGCGCGTCCCGGTTCCGCTGGCGCCAGACGTGCAACGTCAGCTTCACCGGTAGCTCCTCACCGTCGGATGCACGTTCTCGAACTCCAGGGGTTCCTTGTGCATGGTCGCCTTGCCAGGTTCGCCACCGTACTCCCAGACGCTGACGTGGCTGAAGTTCTCGTCGTCGCGCAAGGCCTCCCCGTCCGCAGTCTGGCTCTCCTCGCGGAAGTGTCCACCGCAGGATTCCGTGCGGGCCGTCGCATCTTCACAGAACAGCCCCGCGAACTCCATGAAGTCAGCGACCCGACCGGCTTTCTCCAGCGAGACATTGAAGCTCTCGTTGTCGCCCAACACCCGTACGTCCGACCAGAACCGCTCGCGCAACTCGGGAATCTTCTCCCTCGCTTCCGCCAGACCGGCTGCATTGCGGGACATGCCGCAGTTGTGCCACATCAGGTTGCCCAGTTCACGGTGGAAGGAATCCACAGACCGCGTGCCGCCCACGGACAGGAGCCGCTCGATACGCGCGCGGACCTGCGCCTTGGCTTCTTCGAACTCGCGCCTGTCGACGGCGCCGGCCCCGGCGGGCGCCTGCCCCGCCAGATAGCCGCCGACTGTGTAGGGCAGCACGAAGTAGCCGTCGGCCAGGCCCTGCATCAGCGCGCTGGCGCCAAGGCGGTTGGCGCCGTGATCGGAGAAGTTGGCCTCACCGATAACGAACAGCCCCGGCAGGTTGGACATCAGGTCATAGTCCACCCACAGCCCACCCATGGTGTAGTGCACCGCCGGGTAGATTCGCATCGGTGCCTGGTAGGGGTCCTCGTCAGTGATCTTGCGGTACATGTCGAACAGGTTGCCGTAGCGCTGCGAGATCACGTCCTTGCCGAGCCGACTGATCGCGTCCCGGAAGTCCAGGTAGACACCCAACCCGCTCTCGCCAACGCCGCGGCCCTCGTCGCAAACCTCCTTGGCGCTGCGCGAGGCAATGTCCCGGGGCGCGAGGTTGCCGAAGCTGGGGTACTTGCGCTCCAGGTAGTAGTCGCGATCGTCCTCGGGGATGTCGCCAGCCTGGCGCGGGTCCCCCTTCCGCTTGGGCACCCAGATGCGACCGTCGTTGCGCAGCGACTCGGACATCAGCGTGAGCTTGGACTGGTGCTCGCCGGTGACCGGGATGCAGGTGGGGTGGATCTGGGCAAAGCAGGGGTTGGCAAAGAACGCGCCCTTCTTGTGGGCTCGCCATGTGGCAGTGACGTTGCAGCCCTTGGCGTTCGTCGACAGGTAGAACAGGTTGCCGTACCCCCCGGTCGCCAGCACCACCGCGTCGCCGGCATGGCAACGGATCTCGCCGTGGACAAGGTCGCGGGTGACGATGCCCTTGGCATGACCGTCCACCACCACGAGGTCCAGCATCTCGGTGCGCGGGTACATCCTCACCGCGCCGGCCGCGATCTGCCTGCACAGCGCGGAGTAGGCGCCCAACAGCAGCTGCTGGCCGGTCTGACCGCGAGCGTAGAAGGTCCTCGACACCTGCGCACCGCCAAACGATCTGTTGGCGAGGTGGCCGCCGTACTCGCGTGCGAACGGCACCCCCTGTGCGACGCACTGGTCGATGATGTTCACCGACACCTGCGCCAGCCGATAGACGTTGGCCTCCCTCGAGCGGAAGTCGCCGCCTTTGATGGTGTCGTAGAACAACCGGTAGATGCTGTCGCCGTCGTTCTGGTAGTTCTTGGCCGCGTTGATCCCGCCCTGGGCGGCAATGCTGTGGGCACGCCGTGGCGAATCCTGGAAGCAGAAGCAGTCCACCCGGTAGCCCAGTTCCGCCAGTGACGCGGCAGCCGAGGCCCCTGCCAACCCGCTGCCAACGACCAGGACACGATGCTTGCGCTTGTTGGCGGGACTCACCAGCCGCAGGTCGAACTTGTGTCGGTCCCACTTCTGCGGCAGAGGGCCGGGCGGCACCTTGGGATCCAGCATCATCCGGCACCGCCTCCGAGCGTCACCAGGCCGAGGCGCACGCTGACGGGGATCGAGATGAACCCGGCGCCGATGATCGCGGACAGCCACAGGCCGCCGGTCTCGATGATCGGCGTGAAGCGGGCGCTGCGAACCCCCAGGCTCTGGAACAGGCTCGCGATTCCGTGGCTCAGGTGCCAGGCCAGCAACAGGTTCGCAACCACGTAGACCCCCACAACCAGATTGTCCTGGAAGCCGGTCACCACCATGCCGAACACGTCCTGCCGCATGTGACCATCGGGCATGACCTGCTGCATTCGGAAGGCGTCGGGGTCCGTGACCCCGGCAGTGAAGTGCAGTAGGTGGTACACCACGTAGAAGAACACCAGTGCTCCGCTCAGCACCATGGTGCGGGATGCGGCACTGGCCTGGACGGTGTTGGCGTACACATAGCCGTGCGGACGCGCCCCGCGGTTGGCCGCCGCCAACCGCAGCGACGTCGTGACGTGCAACGAGAACACCAGGAGCAGGCCGATCCGGACGCTCCAGACCAGCAGCGGGTTGTGCTTCAGGAACTCGGCGTAGTCGTTCAGCTTGTCCCGGCCGGTGTAGATCAGCAGGTTGCCAGCCAGGTGCCC
>QJVU01000699.1 GCA_003235605.1 Planctomycetota bacterium
TGGTCGGTGAAGATCACCTTGCCCTCGAGACCCCACAGGTTCTTGAGGTTCGTGGGCTGGTACTCCAGGTTCGGTCGCTCGAACGTGTGGTACCAGAGCACGACCTTGCGAGGACCGGGCGACTTGACCCGGTTGGACGCCGCTCCGCAGTGGTGGCAGTAGTGCGGCAGCGCAGGCTCCGGACGCATCTTGATCGTGTCCAGCTTGGACAGCGTGACCTTGTCGCAGATGTCGCACACCACGTAGGCGCCGTCGACGAGGTAGCGCATGATCTGGAACATGTTCCAGTTCATCTTGCGGTACTGCGTGTGGCCAACGAACCCGAGCACGAAGGTGTCCGGGCCCATGTCCGTCCCCTTGGGGGCCGGCCGTTGGGCACGCTGATCTTCCTTCGGGATCGGGTGGAAGGCATCCACGTCGACCCCGTGGTAGATGTACTCGCAGTCCCGCTCAAGGACATGGGCGAGGGCCTTGGCGCCGAAGGCCGAGGTGCCGACGACGTGGTGGGCACCGCGCAGCGCCGGCCACCAGGACTCGGGGATCGGTGCACCGTCGATGGGCGTGTGCAGGATGTACTTGAAGCCGTACTTGCCGGCGTACTGCGGGATGTAGTCGACCATGAACGCGTCGCCCAATCCCCACACCACGTCGGGCCTGAACTTGCGGACGAGAGGCTCGAAGGTCAGCGCACCGAACTTGTCCTCGCGGACCGCAGCCATGCCCTCGTTCGTGGCCGCCATCTGCGTGGCGTGAATCTCCCACGGCACCGCCTCCGAGCTACGGTGGAGCCACCCGTGCTGGATCACCGTCCAGCTGGGGTTCATCTGGATCAGGCGGTTCCAGAGCTCACGCGTGACCTTGCCGTAGCTCGAGTGGGTCTCGGCACTGTAGGACGAGATCAGGATCTTCACTTCAGCCTCCCTGTGGTGGGCCAGTCGAAGAGGGGACTGGCCATCATCTGTCTGCGTAGGACCCTACGCACACCCTCCGTGCTCTCCTTTGTAGCACTAGCCAGGCCGTAGTCACAGACGCTGTCGTACGGACAGTGCTTGCACTTCTTGGCCTCGGCCGCCGGCAGGGCGTACCCAGAGTCGATCCCGTCCTGGACGTTCTGCACGGCCACCCGAAACATCTTCTGGTCCTTGGGCCCGACGGCCTCCGGCACCGGAGGCCGCCTGCTCATGATGTTCAGCTGTCGCCAGACAGCCCTGACGGTCGGGATGGTCCGATGGACCACCTGAACGTCGTACCGGGGCTCGATCTTGCGAAGCACCGAGTGAGCGAACCCCGCACGCAACCGCGGAAACCTCACGAAGTCCTCGAAGGGGTCTGCGCTGGAGACGAACGTCAGTCCCACGACGCGACGAGTCGGCTGCTTGACGAACTGGTTGTAGACCGCGTCCAGCGTGCCTGTCACCCTGATCTTCGTGTTGCTCTTGTTTCCTTTTTGCACCCAGGTCTCTACGGGCAGGTCGCCAGCAATGACCTCGTCCCGCCCAGGGACGTACAGCTCTGCGGTGACGAGCATCGCAGCGGCGACCTCGTACTGCTTCGTGATGAGGGACGCGGTGCGCGCGGGGTACGCCGCCGTGAGCCGGCGGATCCCTTCGGCCAAGGTCTGCTCGGTGCGAGCCAAGCTGTCGCGAGCCCCGGTGGACTCGAGCCGGAAGTAGGTGAGGTGGGTCTGGCGGATGACGGTCGCGATGCCGGTCTCCATGGACGCCTCAAACCACGGGAATCCGAGGCGGTACCGCAGGTGGTACTGCATCGGGCAGAACATGAAGGTTCTGACCTCCTCCATCGACAAGTCCTTGACTTCCATGGGGGATGTCCTAACATCTCCTGGTCGTCAGGGCAAGAAGAGTCGGCTATCGACTCTGAGGATTTTCGAGACACATGAGAACCCGACAGGTCAACACCGGGCTCGAGCTTGCGAAGGAGCGACTCAAGCCGTTTCTCCGCAAGTACTTGGAGCAGCACGGTGTTGTCATCGACCAGAAGGGCAAGTTCCTGTGCCTGAACCCGGAGCACGAGGACACGACCCCCTCGATGCACTTCATCCCCGGGTCCGACGAGCAGAAGACCAAGTGCTTCGTGTGCCACGCGTCCTACGACATCTTCGACGTGCACACGCTGCTCGAGGGCCGGCCGAAGGACGGCATGGCCTTCGTCTACAACAACATCTACGAGCTCGCCGACCGCTTCGGCGTCGAGATCGACAGGACTGAGCCCACCGAGCAGGAGCTGCTCTGGATGCGGCTGTCCCGCATGTACCAGGACGCCGCCCAGGTCCTCGTGGACATGGCGAACGAGAGTCCCGAGGAGTGCCTGGCGCCGGCTGTCCAGCGCGGGCTGCGTCCCGAGATCTGCGTGCAGTACGGAGTCGCCTGCGTCCCGTGGCGTGCCTTCGTCCACCGCATGAAGGCGTGCGGACACGACGTCGAGATGATGAAGGCCTACGACATCGACAAGAACATGTTCGACGTCGAGCACCTGACCTTCACGATCAAGAACCAGAGCGGGATGGTCGTCGGCTTCTCGCGGCGCTACCTCAAGTACGACAAGAGCGCAGACAAGCTCGCGAGGGCGCAGGGCCACTACTACCCGCCGAAGTACCACAACACGTCGGCGAAGGTGCCGTTCTTCCAGCGCGAGTCGCTCGTCTACGGGCTGGACACTGCGCGCAAGGAGAACTACCGCAGGTTCGACATCATCGAGGGCTACACGGATGTCCTCTCGCTCCGGCAGGTAGGGCTGAACAACAACGGTGCTGGTTGCGGCACTGGGTGCACCGAAGGTCAGCTCATGCAGCTGATCAACGCCGGGTTCACCCACTTCAACTGGGTCGCAGATACCGACGACGCTGGCCTTGCGGCCGCCATGCGGTTCTTGGACCTAGTCGCAGGACACGAGGGCATCAAGGCCACCGTGACCTTCCTGCCCTTCGGCTCGGAAGTTCCTGAGAGCGACCGCGATCCTGATGGGTTCATCCGGTGGTACGGCAAGGATGCCTACCTGGCCCTGCCCGAGTACTCGGCCTTCGAGTGGAAGCTGGACAACGTCCTGCGCCAGCCGGATGTGGACCCCCTGGCCGTGGCCAAGGACATGATCCCGCTCCTGCTGAACGAGAAAGACCGTCTCGAGCGGGGCCGGCTCATCAAGGCCCTGTCGGATCGCACGGGTGTGCCTGCCGAGGATCTGCGCGACGAGATCAAGCGCAGGACCGACGAGGAGATCGCCAGGGTGGGCGACGCCCTGAAGCGTCGCCTCCACACGGCTCGCGACACCCTGGACATCCAGAGAGCCATCCAGGAGGCCTCCCTGGCCGCCCAGGAGAGCGCAGATACCGCGGTCGACATCTCGATCGAGGAAAGCGCGCGAGCCTGCATCGCGTCCCTGGCGGCCTTCAAGGAGCCCATTCATGGCATCCGCGGCTGGGTCACTGGCTGGGAGCAGTTCGACCAGGACTTCGACGGACTGGTGAAGGAGAAGGGGATCTTCGCGATTGCCGGCGCACCGAACTGCGGGAAGTCGGCCATGCTGACCAACCTGGCATGCAACCTCCTCATCCAGGGCAACGAAGGGGTCTCGGTCGTCTACCACATCATGGACGATCCCCGCGAGATCGCCTTCGCCAAGCTGATGTCCTGCCTCACGGGCATCCCGATCCGGCACATCGTCAGGGCGGCAGCGGACATCATGCCCTATCCCCACCTGAAGACGGCCTTCGAGAACGCAGAGGAGTGGATCCTCGAGCAGGTCCACACCGGCAAGCTGGTGGTCAAGGGGCAGGAGATGGGGACGGCGACTGACGTCGCCACCCGGCTGATCGACAACGTCACCCAGAAGACCGGGAACACCGTCGTCTACATGGGAGACTCACTGCACAACCTCATGGACGAGGAAGCCTCGGACAGCGAGCGGCTGAAGTTCACGAACATCGCGAACTGGGCCCGACGGATCACCGATACCCGCAGGATGACCATGATGTTCACCTGCGAGCTGACGAAGGAGGCCATGAAGGGGCGTCCGCGCCTCTACATGACCGCAGAGACTCGCGCGATCGCCTACGCCTTCAAGGCTGTGGGCATGCTCTACAACGACCTGCACGTGAAGGCCGAGGAGGCCGACACCTTCTGGATCGACAAGCCGATCGACCTCGCCAGTGGGAACCCGGTGGAGGGAATGAAGATCCGCCGGCCGATCATCGACATCTGGTGGGAGAAGAACAAGGTCAGCGAGTTCAAGGGCCATCACTTCTGGCAGTTCTGGGACAACTCGGCTAGGGTCGAGCAGATGACCAGGGAGGACATGCAGGCCCAGGTCTCCGCAGCGAGGGACGCCGCGGAGGAGTTGAAGGCACCCAACGCACAGGCGTTGGGCTCGTTCGACGCATCGCTGCCGTACGCAACCCCCGGCCTGCCCCTTCCCGGACAGACGCCAAGCCTGGAGCTTCCGATACCATGAGCACCCGAGAAGAGCTCGACGCCCGCTGGGCCCTCATCGAACAGACGCGCCCGCATGATGCCAACACGAACGAGGCCCAGCCCGGGTCGTTCGGCCGGGCCTTCATGCGGTGGCACAACAACTCGGTCGACCGCGTCTTCGTGATGCGCCGCGTCGGCCAGGCGAACGTGAAGGTGCAGCGCGTGATCGGTGGACAGCACATGGACGTCCCGATGACGTCCCTGCGTACCGAGGGCGAGATCCTGAAGCACCTGCAGGACAGACATCCTCGTCACGTTCCCAAGTCTCTGAAGAACTGGTGGCCGGGCCTCCTGCCCGTGGCCATCGTTCGCGAGATCTGGAACGTCTGACGAGACGGAGGGCAACATGTTCGATCTTTGGCAAGCAATCGACGACGTACACCTGAACCCCAAGGTGCGTGCGGACCGCAGGTCCTACGCGCAGTGGCCTGGCGAAGGTGGTGTGACCGTGGAGTTCGACGGTCGCCGCATCCGCTACGGCGGATGCCGTCGGCGAGCGTACTACCGCTACAAGAACTACCGTCCCGACAGCTGGGGCGTGGACTTCAGCCAGTACTGGAAGATGAGTGCCGGCAACGTCATCCAGGACATGATCTCGGCCGCCATGAAGGCGAACGGCATGTGGCTCGCCAGCGAGCTGCCGGTCTCGATCATCCGCAAGGGGGACTTCGGCGTCTACCGGATCTCCGGTCGCATCGACGAGGTCATCCGCAACCCGGGCAACGGCAACATCGAGATCTGCGAGATCAAGTCCACCGGCGTGTGGGGCGAGGCCGGCAAGATCACGCCGAAGCCGGGCAAGCCCTTCCTCCCGGAGGTGGACCACGTCCTGCAGGTCATGCCCTATCTGGACTGGCTGCGGATGCCCAACCAGGGCCCGATCAGCAACCCCGTCTGCAACATCCTGTACATGAGCCGCGAGGGCGCGAAGGCGCAGCACCGCGTCTTCTTCGGGAACGAGGACGAGATCATCATCGAGAACAGCGCGGGGCAGCACCAGTGGCCGCACATCCGGCTGCAGGATCTCTACGCCGACTTCGACTCCAAGGCTGCCTTCCTTGCGGCCAACCAGGTGCCCGAGCGGGACTTCGAGCTGAAGTGGTCCCGCGAGACCGTGGTCTGGAAGAAGGAGCACGGCGAGCTGAACAAGACGGACAGCACGGCTGTGGGCAAGAAGCTCGCCGCCGGCGAGACGGGAGATCTGCTGGACAAGGGCGACTGGCAGTGCTCGTTCTGCCCCTTCCAGCTGGGCTGCTACGGACACAGGCCCGAGTTCGGGCCGATGGACGACGACGTCGCGGGTACGTTCGCGAAGGATGGGGCTCCGGCC
>QJVU01000323.1 GCA_003235605.1 Planctomycetota bacterium
ACACGCTCTGGCCAGGGTCGGTCGCTGAGCAGCGACGTTCTCCCCCACCGGGGCGCAGCCCGAGCCCGCACAGCTCCGGCTTCCGACGTCGCCCCTTGATCCAAGCAGTCGGCGTCGGCTTGTGACGCCGGCACGTCCATGCCATGGGTGTCGCAATGCGCTGCGCTGTGTTCGGAGGACAGGCAATGGTCAGCGCATTCATCCGGTGGCGCAAACTCATTACGCAAGAACTTATTTGTAGGACAAGGCCCTGCCCTTTCATCGGATGCTGATCCTGCTTGACAGCAATGACTTGTCTCCACTAGCGTCTTGATCCTCACCAAACCGGACCTTCACCATCGCTTAATGCTGCCACGCTCCGGCAACCGGGGCACCAAGGGGGGGGCAATGTCCGCTGGGTTCATCAATGGCCGAGCGGTCTCGGGCCCGGACCTCGTGCGCAATGGCCGGTGCCCGACGACAAACGGTACGAATGGTGTCCTGGCCTCCGCTCTGAACGGCAGGCCCAGTGCAGGCGGGAAGTTTGTCTTTGTGTCCGGCCAGAAGCTCTACGTCCGCGGGGTGACATACGGCACCTTCCGGCCCCAGGAGGATGGTCACGAGTACCCCTTGCCCGCAGTGGTGGAGCAGGACTTCGCCACCATGGCGGAGAACGGCATCACGGCCGTACGCACCTACACCGTGCCGCCGCGATGGCTGCTGGATGCCGCCTCGCGGCACGGCCTGCGCCTCATGGTGGGCGTGCCGGTGGAACGCTACGTGGGGTACCTGACCGACAACAAGGAGGGGCCGGACATCGAGAAATGGGTGCGGAGCCAGGTGCGCTCCATCGGCAGCCATCCTGCGGTCCTCTGCTACGCCATCGGCAACGAGATCCCGGGTGCCGTCGTTCGCTGGCTCGGGCGCCGTCGCACGCAGCGCTTCCTGGAACGCCTCTATCTGGCGGCCAAGGACGAGGACCCCAAGGGTCTCGTGACATACGTCAACTACCCCTCCACCGAGTATCTCGATCTGCCCTTCCTGGACCTCGTCTGCTTCAACGTCTACCTGGAATCCGAAGAGCCTCTGGAGGCCTACCTCGCCCGGTTGCAGAACATTGCCGGCGAGCGGCCGCTCATCCTCAGCGAGATCGGCCTCGACAGCCAGCGGAACGGCGAAGCAACGCAGGCCGCGAACCTCGGCCGCCAGGTGCGCATGGCCTTTCGAGCCGGCTGTGCCGGCGCCTTCGTCTATGCCTGGACCGACGAGTGGCACGCGGGCGGAGTCGACATGCTCGACTGGGACTTCGGCCTGACACGCCGCGACCGGAAGTCCAAGCCGGCGCTGGCAGATGTCCGGACGGCCTTCGCGGAAGCCCCGTTTCCCCGGGATACCTCCTGGCCCCTCGTCTCCGTGGTCCTGTGCAGCTACAACGGCCAGCGAACGATCCGCGACTGCCTGGAGGGACTCGCGAAGCTGGACTATCCCAACTTCGAGGTGATCGTCGTCGACGACGGCTCGACGGACAACACGGGAGCCATCGCGCGCGAGTATGAGAGATACGGGTTCCGTGTCATCCACACCGAGCAGCTCGGCCTCAGCAATGCCCGGAACACCGGTCTCGAGGCCGCTGCCGGCGAGATCGTGGCCTATCTGGACGACGATGCCTACCCCGACCCCCAGTGGCTCACCTACCTGGCCGCCACTTTCGCCAGCACGGAACACGCCGCCGTGGGCGGGCCGAACATCGCCCCCCCGGGCGACGGGCCGAGCGAGTGCTTTGCCAGCGCTCCGGGCACACCGGTCCACGTCCTGCTCTCCGACGTGGAAGCGGAGCACATACCGGGGTGCAACATGGCGTTCCGCAGAACCTGCCTCGAGGAGATCGGCGGCTTCGATCCCCAATACCGCGCAGCCGGCGACGATGTCGATGTGTGCTGGCGCTTGCAGAAGCGAGGTTGGACGTTGGGCTACAGCCCAGCCGCGATGGTCTGGCATCATCCCCGCAGCACCGTGCGCACCTACTGGAAGCAGCAATACGGCTACGGCAAGGCGGAGGCCCTCCTCGAGGCGAAGTGGCCGGAGAAGTACAACGTCGCAGGTCAACTCGCCTGGGCCGGCCGCATCTACTCGAAGGCTCCGGCGATCTCGAACCGGCTTTGCAGGATCTACCACGGCGTGTGGGGCAGCGCGCCCTTCCAACGCCTCTATCAACCCACCCAGGGTTGGTTCGGCTCCTTCTACCTGACGCCGGAATGGTACCTGTTGAACTCGGCCCTGGCGATCGTCTCGGTCCTGGGTGTCCTGTGGACGCCGCTGTTCTGGGCATTGCCCCTGTTCCTCCTGGGTGTGGTCGCGTCGCTCTCCGAGGCCTGGGTGGCAGGCCGGATTCCCTTCCGAAGCACGCCACCTTCGCGCCTCACGCACCTGCGGTGGCGCCTCCTGACCGCCTTCCTCTTCCTGATCCAGCCGCTCGCGCGCCTCCGCGGCCGCCTGCAACACGGCCTCACGCCCTGGCGCCGGCCGAGCCTGCGCGATCTGGCTCTGCCCTGGCCGCGACAGACCTCGATCTGGACCGAGGCCTGGCAGGGTTCCGAGCAGCGCCTGGAAGACCTGGAGGCGCTGCTGCGGTCGTCGGGTGCACCCGTCCTGCGAGGAGGTGACTTCGACCGCTGGGACCTGGAGGTGAGGGGCGGCTTCCTGGGCGCTGCCCGGATCCTCACGGCGGTCGAGGAACACGGCCAGGGCCGGCAGCTGGTGCGGTTCCGGACCTGGCCCACGTGCTATCGCGCGGGAACCCTTCTCTTCCTGCTCGGCGGCGGCCTTGCTGCCGGGGCGGCGTTCGACGGGGCCTGGGCCGCTGCAGCGGTGTTCGGGTTCGCCACCGCAGTCCTCCTGTTGCGCGGCTTCCACGAGTGCGCAGCGTCGGTGGGAGCCGCAAGGCGAGGCATCGAGGAGTACGGAAGCCGCACGGCCAGCTCGCGGCAGGCGCGGTAGCGGGTGGGGGGTTGACGTCGCCCTTGGTGTACAACGCGCCAGTCCCGACCACCCGGGCGGTTCTCCTGGGAGACTACCTGCCCGAGCTACCCCGTCCGACCGCCTGCGTCGCAGGCAACCACTTGAACTCGTAGCACCAGCTGTCGGGCAGCGGCACCCTGGCCCGCGTGCGGCCATCCAGTAGCACCGGCTTGTTCCTGCTCCGCCCCGGACCCCAGCCATCGACCAGGCAGAAGCGCCCGTCGGGTGACACGAGGACCCAGCCCCGGGGGCGACCGCTCTCGTCTCGGGTGTCGATCAGCGGCTCCTTGCCGTCTCGCCAGAAGATCTGGCCGCTCTGACGATCGAACAGGCCATCCCGACGATGCACTGGCAGGTCGAGGTCCTTCAGGACCGGTGCGTCCCCCCGCGGCGGTCTCCTGTGATAGATGCCAGCCTCCGCATACTTGGGGTGGACGACCTTCTTGCCAGTCTCGATGTCCACGTCGACGAAGCGGAAGAACGTGCCGGCGAAGGGGCGGAGGGAGACCTTCTTGGGCGGATGGCTGCTGCCGGCAGGTTCCGGATGAGGATAGCCGGTCTCCGAATAACGCAACCGGCGGTCGTCGAGCCAGGTCACTTCGAGCTTGGGCATGGAGCTGCTGTCCAGGCTCACGTCCACGTGGATGTCCCGGACGTCGAACCTCACCTTGCCGGTGGCCACCTCCAGGACCCGCAGGTGGTAGCCCTCCCCAAGGCCGCCGAGGAGACCTGCGCGGGTCTCTCCGGGATCGGCCGCGACGCACAGCCCAACAGCCAGCAGCCTGCCGTCAGGCGAGACCTCCGCGGTGCTCTGGCTCGGCAGCCAGGAGCCGTGAGCCGTGGTGATCTTCCGATGCTTGCGTCCTCCGCCAAGGTCCAGCAGCCAGAGCTCCCGGGTGTTCGCTGTCAGCACCAACAGCTGCCTCGTCGTCTTGCAATCCATCACCCACTGATGCTGCACCGCCGGCTCGAACAGCCAGTCCGGCTCGTCCCGCAGCAGTTCGTCGCACACGCCGATGTGATAGCTGTGGACGACGCCGGCAACGAGGACCCCCTCGCGGAAGAACAGCTTGCCGTCCTGGGCAAACAGGAAGTTCGTGTGGTTGTCGGGGATGATCGCTCGGGACGTGCCTGCCTCGAGGTCGATGAGGAACAGGCCGTAGTCGTCACGATGACTCATCACCAGGATCGTGTTCCGGTCGATCCGGTGAAGGACCCGCACGTTCCCGTCGCAGCGCAGGAACTCCCGGGGCTTGCCCGCGGCCGCGGGGGCAAACACATAGTGCACCTGGTGTCGCCGCGCGCCCCCGCCTGCCTTCCCCGAGCTGATCTTCTCCGAGCTGATGAAGCACAGCAGAGGGCCGGGCTCGGGGGCAGCCGGGGTCAGCTTCCAGAGGCGATCCCGTCCTCCCTGGGCGGTAGTGCCGGGTGTCAGGACCAGGGTCGCGGTGACGGCACCGGCGACGGCGAATGCTGCGAGCAAGGGACCCATCTTCCTCTAATCCTATCTCCTGGACCTGTGGTCTCTTCCCCACCGCCAAGGATCAAGACGCTGCGCCGCATTCACAAGACGGTCAAGGTCCTGCGCAGATGGACCCGCGTTGATCGGTTGCCGCGGGCCAGCTAGTCTGAGTACCCTTTGGGTCCCTGCACCCCGGAGCGATACCCCGCCACCCGAAGAAACCCCGACGAGAGAATCCCCATCACCTCAGAACGACAACACATGAAGCTCCCCACCTTCTTCTGCCTGCCCCTGGCGCTCTGCAGCCTGGGTGCCACCCAATCCAACGTTTGTACCTCCCCCCAAGGCCTGTTGACCCAGGACGGCGGCCTGTACTCCTTCACCCTCGGCGGACTGCCCTCCGGCCGCTTCCAGTACGGCGACGGTGAGCTCATCGGCAACAAGATGACCGTCATCCAGGTCGACTACCGGCTCCAGAGGCTCCTGCCCTATGACAAGACGACAGGAGGAGGTCGCAGCTGGAACTCAGTCACCCTGGACATGTCCACGTGCGATGTCAGCAAGATGACCGCGACGTACAGCACGAACAGCCTCTCCACCCCGGTGCGGGTCTTCTCGAGCAGCGTGACATGGCCCGCGGTTTCGGGACAACAGAGCACCAACCCCTGGGGCAAGCAGGCCTCCTTCCCGTTCACCACCCCGTTTGTCTACGACGGCAAGACGGCCATGCTCTACGACTACCAGTTCTCTGGTGGCACCCTGGCGAACCGGCTTTCGTGGGACTCATCGACCTATCACCTGTACTACATGGACGGCGTGATCAACGAGGAGCATGCCGGGACCCAGGTCTACCTGCAGGTGCCCGCCTCGCCGAAGACATGCACTGACTCGGCCCAGAGCAGCGTGGCCTATCCCTGGATGTACGTCACGACCTACGGCGACAACTACGCCACGACCTCCCTGCGGGGCAAGGTTCATCTCTACCACGAGACCACCTACACGGCGCCCAGCGCGCCATTTGTCCACGCCTTGGCGCTCGATGGCAGTGACACGGGCATCAACCTGCTGGCCAGATGCAACAACCTGCACCTGAACGTCCTTGCAATGGCTGCGATCATTCCCGGCACTGCCGGAAGTGGCAAGGCGTACAGCGGCCGGTTCAATCACTACGTGGACTACGACGCGGCGATGGCCAACGTGACAGTCTGGTTCCAGGGCGCGTGGGACGATAGCAAGACCGGGATGTTCAGCCTGACGCCGGCGTTCTATGTCGTGGTTCCTCCGAAACCGTTCAGGATGAACCGGGCGAGCGTCTACCCCAAGG
>QJVU01000119.1 GCA_003235605.1 Planctomycetota bacterium
CACCAGATTCTCATCGGCGTTCTGCTGTGATCGACTGCAGGACCTCGAGGAACCGGTCGGTGGACATTGTCCCCAGGTCGCCGTCCTCGCGGTGGCGGACTGTCAGGCCACCACCCTCGACCTCCTTGTCCCCCACCACGCATGCGAAGGGGACCTTCTCCTGCCAGAGGTGCTGGCGGATCTTGTGGCCGATCTTCTCCGCGGTGGTGTCCGCCTCGACCCGGTAGCCGGCGCTCCGCAGGGTACCCGCCAGCTCTTCCGCACGGGGGGCGTGGCGCTCGCCCACGGAGAGGATCACGGCCTGCACGGGTGCCAGCCACAGGGGGAAGGCGCCGCCGAAGTGCTCCACCAGGATGCCGAAGAAGCGCTCCAGAGAGCCCAACAACGCACGGTGGATCATTACCGGCCGCACTCGCTCGCCGCTCTGGTCGATGAAGGTCATGTCGAAACGCTCGGGCTGGGTGAAGTCCGCTTGCACCGTCGAACACTGCCAGAACCGACCCAGGCTGTCCTTGATGTTGACGTCGATCTTCGGACCGTAGAAGGCACCAGCACCCTCGTCCACCTCGAAGGGCAGGCCGAGGTGCTCCAGGGAACGGCGCAGGGCAGCGGTCGCCCTGTCCCATTCCTCGACCCTGCCGACGAACTTCTCCGGCCTGGTGGAGAGCACCAGGAGGAAATCCTCGAAACGGAACGCGCGGAGCATCGAGAGCACGAAGGCCATGCAGCGGTCTATCTCTGCGTCCAGCTGGTCCGGCCGCAGGAACAAGTGGGCATCGTCCTGGGTGAAACCCCGAACCCGCATCAGGCCGTGCAGTGTGCCCGCGCTCTCGTAGCGGTAGACGGTGCCCAGCTCCGCCCACCGGAACGGCAGCTCCCGGTACGAGCGCCGTCGCTTCTTGTACATCTGGATGTGGAAGGGGCAGTTCATCGGCTTCAGCAGGTACTCCTGGCCATCCACGTCCATCGGCGAGTACATCGACTCCTTGTAGAACTCCAGGTGGCCGGAGGTCTGCCACAGTTCCGCCAGGGCCAGGTGCGGGCTGTAGACGATGTCGTAGCCGCCCTCGAGGTGCTGTTGGCGCCAGAACTCCTCGATCTTGTGACGCACGAAACCACCCTTGGGGTGCCAGAGGATCAGACCCGCGCCGTATTCCCCCATGGTGGAGAACAGGTCGAGGTCCGTGCCCAGGCGCCGGTGGTCCCGGCGGGCCGCTTCCTCGAGGTTCTTGCGGTGCGCCTCCATCTGGACCTTGTCGGCGAAGGCGTGGCCGTAGACGCGGGTGAGCATCTTGTTGCGGGCGTCGTCGCCGAAGTAGGCTCCCGCAATCGAAAGCACCGCGATGCCCTCCCCGAGGGCACCGGTGCTGGGCACGTGAGGCCCCTTGCACAGGTCCACGAAGTCGCCGGAACGGTAGAAGCTGATCTCATCGCCGACGGGGATCTTGTCGATGGTCTGGAGCTTGTAGTCCTCGCCGTGATTCGCCATCAGTTCCCTGGCCGCCTCCCGCGGGAGCACTTCCCGCTCGAAGGGGACGTTCGCCTTGACGATCTTGCGCATCAGCTTCTCGACCTCGGGAAGGTCCTCCTGGGTGAGGGGCTCATCGCCGAGGTCCAGGTCGTAGTAGAAGCCGTAGCGAGGGTCGTCCACGGGCGGCCCCTTCCAGAGCTTGACCTTGGGCCGCAGACGCTTGATGGCGTCTGCCATGACGTGTGCCGCGGAGTGGCGAAGCACCCAGAGCCCCTCCTTGCTGTCGCGCTTGATGATCCTGACCGTGGCGCCATCGGCCAATGGTTCCCTGAGGCTCAGGATCTTGCCATCCAGCTCCATGGCCACGGCGGCCTTGAGCAGACCCTTGCCGATGGCGCCTGCCAGGTCCAGGCCGGTGGCGCCGTGGTCCATCTCCCTGCTGCTGCCGTCGGGGAGGGTGATCTGGATCTTGGTCTTGGCGGTCATCGGAACGACTAGCGACCGATGCTCGCCGGCACCGTCACCGTGGTGCCGATGCTGACGGTGCGGATCCTGGGCAGCTGGATCCGCACCGGCACGCCCACCCCCAGACTTACCGGCACGGTCTCCAACCCCAGCAGCTCCGTGTGCTGGAAGTTGATGCCCATGGTCACGGTGTGGCGCCGACGTTCCGCGAGCAGGCGCTCGTGCCGCCAGTACTCGCCATAGTCCCGATGCACCCGGTCGGCCAGGAGAGCCAGCCGCGGCATATCGTGATCCCTTGCGATGTCGTGGAGGCGATCCCGGGCATGGTCCCGGGTCTCTTCTCTCGGGCTCGAGAGCCGGTTCATCGGATGCCTGGTCAACTGCTGGATCTTGCGAACCTCCGCCTGCCGCCTCCACCTGCCGAAGTAGTGCACGTAACCATGGGCCCGCATGTAGTCGGCGTACTCGAGCTTCTCCACGTCGTACCTGCGCAGCCACTGGCCCTGGTGGAGCACGAGCCCGGTCTGGGCAGCCAGCGGCACCCCGCCCAGGGCGACAACCAGGACGACAACCAGGGCGACGGTGCCTCGCTGCAGCAGCAACATGGCGGTCGTTATACCAGAGTCTTGCGGACCAGGCTCTTCTGCCGTTGGATTCCCGGATGGCCTCCCTGGTCCGCCTGCCTGCTGCCTTCGCCGGCGTCGCCGTCGCTGCAGCCCTGGTCTGGCTCTGGCTTGGCAGCGGACCTGCGCCCGAGCAGAGGATTCCTGTACCCATGGATCACCACAGCCACGCCCGGCCCAACGAGGTAAGGGTGACCCACGTCAGCCTGGACCTGAACCTGGACTTCGAAAGTCACGAGGTGCAGGGCGAGGCTACCTTGTCCCTGGAACGCTACGACCCCGCCGCCGAGCTGGTGCTGGATACCCGTGACCTCGCCATCGAGGGAGTCACGGACATCCACGGCAACCCGCTCCGTCATCGCATGGGGGAGCAAGACCCGGTACTGGGTCAGGCGTTGCATGTGTCCCTGCAAGACAACGACAACGTCAGGGTGCGCTACCGCACCCACCCGCAAGCCGCCGCATTGCAGTGGCTGGATCCATCCCAGACCACGGGAGACCAGCCGTTCCTGTATACCCAGGGCCAGGCCATCCTTACCCGCAGCTGGATCCCCCTGCAGGACACACCTGGTGTGCGTGTCACCTACGACGCCACGGTCCGTGCGCCAGCACGGATGCGCGTCGTGATGAGCGCTCCGCAGCGGGAGCGTCGGGACGACAACACCTTCGTATTCCGGATGCCGCAGCCGATTCCCGCGTACCTGATCGCGCTGGCTTGTGGGAACATCACGTCCAGAGAAGTCTCCGACCGCTGTGCGGTCTACGCGGAGCCGGAGGTCGTCGAGGCCGCAGCCCTGGAGCTTGGGGACATGGGCCGCATGCTGCAAGCCTGCGAGAAGGTCTTCGGCCCGTATCGCTGGGGACGCTACGACGTGCTGATCCTGCCACCGGCGTTTCCCTTCGGCGGTATGGAGAACCCCACCTTGACCTTCGCCACCCCGACCATCCTGGCCGGTGACAAGTCCCTGGTGGCGCTCGTCGCCCACGAGCTGGCCCACTCCTGGTCCGGCAACCTGGTCACCAACGCCACCTGGCGGGACTTCTGGTTGAACGAGGGTTTCACCGTCTACCTCGAGCAGCGCATCATGGAGATCGTCTACGGTCGGGAACGTGCCGACATGGAGATCCTGCTTGGGCTCAAGAGCCTCGAGGAGGAGATGCAGCAGCTGTCGCCCCGGGACCAGGTCCTGCACATCGACCTTTCCGGACGCAACCCCGACGACGGCATGACCGCCGTGCCCTACGACAAGGGGGCCGCGTTCCTGCGCCGCCTGGAGCAGGTTTTCGGGCGCCAGCACTTTGACGGGTTCCTCAAGGCCTACTTTCAAGACCACGCCTTCCAGAGCATCACCACGGACCAGTTCCTCGCCTACCTGGGACGGGAACTGCTGGCAAAGCACCCCGAGCTGGCAAGACAGGTGGATGTCGAACTCTGGGTGAAGGGAGCGGGCTTGCCCCCTGACACGCCGCGGCCCGAGTCCCGCGCGCTTGCCGCCGCCGACGCGGCTCGCGAGGCCTGGTTCGCGGGCACCTTCAAGGACCAGATGACCGCGGGCTTCGTCACCCAACAGTGGCTGCACTTCCTCAACGGGCTGCCGTCGGACCTGACCGCCGAGCAGATGGACATGCTCGACGTGCAGTTCCAGTTCACCCACACCGGAAACAGCGAGATCCTCACGGAGTGGATGAAGCTTGCCATCCGCAGCGGCTACCGCGCTGTCGGCGCGCGGCTGGAGGAGTTCCTGCTGAGGGTCGGCAGGCGCAAGTTCCTCAAGCCTCTCTACAAGGAGCTGGCAGCGACCGACGAGGGCCTGGCCATGGCGCGGGATATCTACAGACGGGCGCGCCCCCGCTACCACGCCATCTCCGTCCGAACCCTGGACGAGATCCTCGGCTGGAAGTAGGTAGAACTTCCCGGGTTGCCGTCTTGTCGTGACGGCTGCTACAGAGCTTTGCTCGGGAGTTTGGGGCGTTACGAAAACTCTCCCGGAAACTATCCTTCCGGCGAGGACATGGCCCAGCAGCACTCGCACGACCTGGACAGCTTGTTCGCGCAGTTCCGCCTGGAGCGGGACCCGGAGTTGCTCGCCCAGATCTTCGAGCGCACCAGTGAGTCCCTCCACCAACGCGCGCGCTCCCTGGTCGCCGACACCATGTTGGCGGAGGACCTCGTGCAGGAGACGTTCCTGACGCTGCTCGAGGCTGCCTCCAACTACGACGCGTCGCGACCGCTGCTGCCCTACATCCATGGCATCCTCCAGCGCAAGGCGATGCGGGCGCTGGCCCAGGCAGGCAAGAAGCCCCAGCCGATCGGCGACATGACGGCCGTGGAGCCCGTGTGCCACGAGCGCAGCGAACCTGAAAGGCTGGGCTGCGCCGAGATCGCTCGCCGGGTGCTGCAGGCGGTGCGCGACCTGCCGAGCCGCTACCGGGAGGTGCTGCGCCTGTTCCTGGAGCAGAGCAAGACGCCGACGGAGATCGGCGCGATCCTCGACCGGGAACCGGGAACGGTGCGGGTGCAGGTGCACCGCGGCCTGCAGATGTTGCGCGGGTCCCTGCCACGAAGTCTCGCCGGCACCCTCCTGGCCAGCCTCTGCATGGCGGACCTGAGGGCGGCGAGCAGGCCGCTGCCGGCAGCAACCCCGGCCCCGGCATCGGCCCCCGTCGCGAAACCGTTGCTGGTGGCGGCAGCCACGCTGTTGCTGGGCGCTACCGGGATCTCCTGGTGGCTCTGGGACGCTGACGTACCGAAGGGCTCCGGAATCCGGACGTCGGGTAGCCTCGACGAGCGCGGCAGCCAGTCCACTGCAGATGCCACGGATCCGCGCAGCGAACGGCCCGGGGACACGACCGCGGGGACCGACGGGCGCCGTCCCCTGGCGCGGCTGTTGCTGCGCCTCGAGCTCGAGGGCAGCGGGCAGCCGGTACCCCATGTCGGAGCGCTGGTCCTGGTGGCGCCCGGCCATGACATCGACTTCCAGCGCGCCCGCTTCGTGAGCGGGATGGACGGCCGCATCCTGTTGCCAGATCTTGCGCCCGGCCCGTACCAGGTGGTGCTCGACCGCGGGATCACGCGGCAGATCACCGTGCCGGCGGGGGGAACCATGGAACATGTCATTCCCGTGCCGGTTGGCGTGACGGTGCACGGTCGCGTGGTGACTTCGACTGGCTCTCCAGCGGCCGGTGCGAGGGTCTGGCTCGAACCCCGCCACCCCCGCTA